>NZ_JBBUKT010000018.1 GCF_038066715.1 Luteolibacter sp. Y139
GGTGAACAAGCAGGCAATCAACCCGGCCAGGGAAACCAACCGGGACAACAGCCCGGACAAGGTCAGCGTGGTGAACAAGCAGGCAATCAACCCGGTCAAGGTAACCAGCCCGGACAACAGCCCGGTGAAGGCCAGCGCGGAGATCCCCAACAGGCACAAGGGAACCGGCTCAACCCCGCAGGCGCATCCGGCGGTGGCAATGGCCGAGGTGGTTCCCGCAATTCCCCGATCACCGGCAACGATTTCCAAGAATGGAACGAGCGCCTGGCCGATCTCGAAACGCTTGTCGAAGATCCCGAGGCGCAGGCAGCCGTTGCCCGCGCTCGCCAAGCCAGCCGCGAGATGAGGCGCGACTTCACCCGCCATTCCGTAGAGCCTGGCCAGGACAAGCTCGACAAGGAGATCGTGCGCCCGCTCGCCGAAGCGGCCCACAAGATTGACGAGCGGTTGCGCGAACTCGATCGCAAGGACCCGCTTGCCCCGGTCGGCAGAGATCCGGTGCCAGAACGCTACGACGATCTGGTCCGTCGCTACTTTGAGGAATTGGGGAAATGACCGGCGCCCTCGTCATCGCAAACATGAGGATCGTCTGGACCGAAAGCGGCTGGATCGCGCCGGGCATCATCGCGCTTGTGGTCATCGCCGCTTTCTTGCTTCTCAGCTATCGCAACAAGCCGTGGATCCCTTTGCGCATTCGCTTCTTGGCGGGCGGACTGAAGTGGCTCGGCTTCGCCCTGCTCCTCTTCTTCCTGCTGCGACCGGAAATCGTCCGCACTCACAATCGCCCCGGCACCAACCACTGGGCGCTCCTGTTAGACAATAGCCGCAGCATGACCCTGCAGGATCAGGCCGATGACAAATCGCGCGGTGACCGGATGAATGCACTTCTCGAGCCCAAGCCGGAGAACTGGCAGGAGAAACTCGGCAAGGCCTTCATCCTCGACCGCTTCTCGTTCGACCAGCGCCTGCATCATCGCACACCGCTGGACTTCGCGGGGGACGCCTCGGCTCTTGCCCGTTCCCTGGGTGAAGTGAAGGACCGTTATCAAGGACGTCCGCTCGCCGGCATCCTCGTGGTCACCGACGGCAGCCCCACCGACACGGCCGCATTGGAGGGAATGAAGGAAAGCTTGCCACCGGTATTCCCCTTGGTCATCGCGCCGGAAAAACCGCTGCTGGATCTCTCTGTCGCCAGCGCAACCGCCCGGGCCACCCTCTTCGAGGACGCACCGATTATTGTCGATGCCTCAATCTCAGCTCTCGGGCTGCTTGGAAAGACCGTCATCGCCACCGTGAGTGAGCATGGCGGCAAGGTGCTGGAGGAGCAGCGCCACGATTTCACCGAGGACCAAGGCACCTGGAATCCACGCTTCCAAGTCCGCCCGGAAGCAACCGGCACCACCTTTCTCGAAGTGGAAGTGAAGCCCGCAGACACACTTCAGGAAGCCACGCTGGAGAACAACCGCCGCATGGTCGCCGCGAATCGAGACAGCGGTCCCTACCGCGTGCTCTACATCGGCGGGCGACCGAACTTCGAACACAAGTTCCTCCAGCGCGCACTGGAAGAAGATCCGGACGTCAGCCTGACCAGTGTCATCCGCGTCGCACGGCGCGAGCCGAAGTTCCAGATGAAGAGCCGCGAGGGCGAAACCAGCAATCCCCTCTATCGAGGCTTCGCGGACCAGGAAAACGCGGAACGTTTCGACGAAGCCGTCTTCCTCCGTCTCAACACGAAGGAAAGCGATGAACTCGACAAAGGCTTCCCGAAGACACCGGGTGGACTGTTTCCCTTCGATGCAGTCATCCTCGACGACGTCGAAGCGGAGTTCTTCACTCGAGACCAGCAGCGCCTGCTCCAGCGCTACGTGTCGGAGCGTGGCGGTAGCGTTCTCATGCTCGGCGGCATGGAGTCGCTGGATGCCGGCGGCTACAAGGACACCGCGATCGGCGAGATGCTGCCGGTTTATCTCGACCCCGCAACGCCCGCCGATGGTCCGTCGTCGGGCCGATTCTCACTGACCCGCGAGGGTCTGTTAGAGCCGTGGGCGCGCCTTCGAAAAACCGAAGCCGAGGAAGATCGCCGCCTGCGTGAGATGCCGGAGTTTCAAAACATCCATCGCCTCCCCTCGATCCGCCCCGGGGCGATGGAAGTCGGCAAGTTCGAATCGGGCGATGCGAGCAGTCCCGCTCTCGCCGTTCGCCGCTACGGTCGCGGACATACCGCCGTCATCGCCGCCACCGATCTCTGGCGCTGGGGTCTCCATGACGCGAGCTCCCATGCCGACATGGACAAGACGTGGCGGCAGCTGACTCGCTGGCTGCTATCCGACGTGCCGCGCCCGCTCGCCGTGAAAGCGGAGAACTCATCCAACGGCCACCTCGTCACCACTCGCTTGTTAGGCGAGGATTTCCAGCCTTCGGAATCCGGTGGCATCGCGCTGCGCGTCCGTCGCCCCGACGATACTTGGACCAGCCTTTCCCCGCGGCCGAATGCCGAAACTCCCGGCCTGCTCGAATCGCTCCACACCGACACCGCTCCCGGCCCCTATCTTGCTGAAGCCACCAGCCGTGCCGCCGGAACCCGACCCGCCCAATCCGCCAGCACCGGTTGGGTGGTGAATGCCCTGCAGGACGAATACCTCGCCCTCAAGCCTGACATGGACGCGATGAACCGTCTCGCCTCCGCCACCGGCGGCCGTGTCCTTTCGCCGGGTGGCTTGGATGAATTTGTTAGATCACTCGATGATCTTCCGGTCCCGATCACTGAAACCCGCTCCGAACCGCTTTGGCACTCACCATGGTGGCTCGCTGCCGCACTCGGCTGTTTCATCGGCGAGTGGGCATTGCGCCGTTGGAAGAAACTCGCATGAAGACGTTGCTGCTACTTCTGATTGGCGCGATCCCGATACTGCAGGCGGAGGAAAAGCGCGCCCTCTTGATCGTAGTCGGCGAACCCGGCAATCCGCTTTACCAAGACGAGTTCAAGCGGCAGGCGAAGGCGTGGCAAGATCTCGCCGCGAAGGCGAAGATGGATACAAACACTGTCGGCCTCGGCAACGAGCCTGCCGACGGAGATCGCCCGGATCTTGAGAAAGCCATCACGGCCCTGCCGAAAGCAGGCGGAGACCTGTGGCTCGTATGGATCGGCCACGGCACCTTTGACGGCCGTTCCGCGAAGTTCAATCTGCGCGGCCCCGACATCGAGGCGACCTCCATCGCGGAACTTCTCAAGCCCTTCCAGCGCCGCTTGATCGTTCTCAATCTCTTCTCTGCGAGCGGTCCTTTCATCGAGCCGCTGGCCGGCAAGAACCGGGTCATCGTCAGTGCCAACCGCGGCGGAGAGCGAAACTACTCGCGCCTCGGCGAGAAACTCGCGGACTCACTGGTTTCAGCAGATGCCGATCTCGATCTCGATGGCTCGCTATCCCTGTTAGAAGCCGTGCTCCACGCCTCCGCTGCGACCAAGGCCTTCTACGATGATGCCCAGCGGGTCGTCTCAGAACACGCCGTCATCGAAGACAATGGCGATGGCCGCGCCACCGGCACGGACAAGTTCAAAGGGCTGCGTGCCGAGGGCCCGGCTCCCGATGGTGCCCTTGCCCGCGAGATTCATTTCCTCGGCGACAGTGCCGATCCGCTTTCACCCGAAGCGCGCGACGAACGAACCAAGCTGGAAGCCGAAATCGAAGCCCTGCGTCAACGCAAAAAGGCCCTCAAGGAAGACGACTACTATGCGGAGTTGGAAACACTAATGCGCCGCATGGCCAAGCTCTATGGCAAATAGAGGACATCTCACAGCCTTCGGTCGAACTCGAAGCGCTCCACCTTTCCCGTCTTCAACTTCGGCACTTGAGGATGGCGAGGGTTAAAGAGGAGATTCCTCTCCTGGGGCACCACCACGCTCGGCAGCACAAGCCCGACCGCTCTTTCCTTCGACAACCACGCGGCCCCGTAGCGCCTCGCGGCCATCGACGATGGCTGGTCACGCCAGCCATCTGGCAGCGCGCGCGCCGTTTCGATCCACTCGTCCGGCACATCCACAGGAATCACCCGCCACTCCAAGGCCAGCGCCTCCCGCGGCGCGTGCACGAGAATTTCCAGCGCTGCCAGGGCCCGTGACTCCGCCAGGTAAACTGCCGCGACGCCGGGCGGATTCCACCGCCCACCATGGATCCGGGCACCCTCACCATCCATCGCAGTCGCTGCCCAGCGCTCCTGCACGATCCGGAACCAGAGCGCCATTTCAGGAAAACACGCCGTGTTCAATGCGACCGAGCAGCGCCTCCACCTCCCGCGCTCCGACTTCCGTATCCGCGAAATCCAATGGGCACTCGCCATGGAAGGCCAAGGCCGGCGCCGCCAGCCACGACCGCGCCGATTCCACGCCGCCCAAGGCCACTTCCGCCCGGCCCAGTAGCCGCGCATAACGAACCAGCCGGTCCGAAGCAGCGCGATCCAGCGTCCCGCCCACCTTGCGACGATGCAGCGTGGCCCGCGATAGACCGAGCAACCCGGCCAGCCGCTCTTCCGAGAGGCCGAGCATGTCTCTCAGGGCATGAAACTCCGACATGGGGAGCCCGTCCCGGACCTTCTCGATCATGTATGCCGCCTCCGGTTCGTGGAGCGCCGAGCCCTTGAAACGATCTTCTATATCCGGAGCGAGTGGCACCGGTGGCAAGGCACCGTCACTGGACTTTCTGAGTTCATCGCGGCCGCTGGCCTTTCGCTTCATATGAAGCAATCTATCACTCCATCTGCCCATGCCAAGTATTTTCCTCTCTTGCCTCCGCGCTTGCCTCCATTCCCCTTGCGCCGCGGCCTATGCCCCGTAGCCTCGCGGGATCATGCTCGCGCGTTTCGTTCTACCGCTTGCCTTGTTGGCGGCAGGTCCAGCCCTTGCCCAGACGGTCGCAGCTTCCACCCCGAAAGCCCCGGCCGGTGCCCCCTCGGACATCTACCGCTCGGCCGTACGGATCGAGGCCGCTGCACAGGTGCCGGACTATCAGACGCCGTGGAATAGCGGCCGCTTCGGGGGGGGGATCGGCACTGGCTTCATCATCGGCAAGAACCAGTTTCTCACCAACGCCCACGTCGTATCCAATGCCCGCCGCCTGCTGATCACCATCCACGGCGGCTCGCGGAAATACCCGGCGCAGGTGAAGTACATCGCCCATGATTGCGATCTCGCTCTGCTGGAAGTGGAGGATTTCTCGGACTTCGAAAAACTGCCCGTCTTCTCGTTCGGCGAGGTGCCCCAGCTTGAAAGCCAGGTCCGCGTGATCGGCTACCCCATCGGCGGCGAGCGGCTGTCCGTCACGCGCGGCGTCGTCTCGCGCATCGACTTCTCTGCCTACTCCCACTCGCGCGCCGACCAGCACCTCATCGTGCAGATCGATGCCGCCATCAACCCAGGCAACTCCGGCGGCCCGGTCGTGCAGGATGGCAAGGTCGTCGGCGTCGCCTTCCAAGGCCTGCGCCAAGCGGACAATACCGGCTACATCATCCCTACTCCGGTCATCCGCCGCTTCCTCAAGGACATCTCGGACGGCCACTACGACTACTACGTGGACCTCGGCGCCTCCACCTTCCCGCTCTACAATCCCGCCATGCGCCAGGCGCTCAAGCTGAAGGATGATGGCAATGGCGTGCTCGTCACCGATGTCACCCCCACCGGCTCCTGCGAAGGCGTGCTGAAGCCAGGCGACGTGCTCGTCTCGATCGACGGCCACGAAGTCGACAGCGCCGGCCAGATTCTCCTCGATGGCGAAAAAGTGGATCTCAACGAAGTCGTCGAACGCAAGTTCGCCGGTGACAAGGTCGCCCTCCGCTGGCTCAGCCAAGGCTCTTGGAATGACAAGGACGTCGAGCTCAAGCCACTGCCACCGGCACGCATGTATGCCATCCAGTATGAGAAGAAGCCGCGCTACACTGTCTTCGCCGGCCTCGTTTTCCAACCGCTGGACACCAATCTCTTCGCCACCAGCAAGCTCGACGACGTCAACGTCCGCCGCCTCTACACCGACTACGTGCCAAAGGGCATCTTCACCGAGCGCCAGGACATCGTGCTTCTGACCCGCGTCGAAAGCGATCCCGTGAATAGTCAGCTTGGCGGCTTCGCCGGCAAGGCCGTGGACAAGATCAACGGCACCGTGGTCAAGAGCCTCAAGCACGCACACGAACTCCTCAATCCCGCCACGCCGCCCGAGTTCTTCGTCATTGAGCTGTTCGGCTCGCCGCGTCCCATCGTGCTTCCCGGCAATGCCATCGCCGCCGCGAACAAGCGCGTGAGCGAAACCTACGCCATCGACCATCTTTCCAATCTCGAAGAGTGAAATCCGCCATGCGCCCTCACCTGCTGCTCCCTCTCTTGTTTCTTTCCGCCTGCGACCGTCCGCAGGCGGCCGTCGAGCCCGTAGCCGCCGCTCCGGTTGCTCCCGGCCCGGTTCCAGTGGCGAACCCTGACGAGATCCTGCCCTCGGTAGTCCGCATCAATACCACCCAACAGTCGTGGGATCAGGCCGAGCCTTGGCAAAAGAATACTCCCGGCAAGCGCCGCTCGCTCGGCGCCATCGTTGGCAACGGGATCATCCTCACCACCGCGGAGATGGCGGCTGATGCCACCTATATCGAGCTCGAGTCTCCCGATGGAAAGAAACTGGCACCCGCCAAAACCATCGCAGTCGACTACGAGGCAAACCTCGCCCTGTTAGGTCTTACCGACGAGAGCAATGCCAAGTTCTTCGAAGGCACCAAGCCCCTCGAAATCTCCGCACCACCGAAAATCGGCGACACGCTCGATATCCTGCAAGTCGAGGAAAACGGCTCGCCGCTCATCACCAGCGGCGGGATCCAGAGTATCGACGTCGTTTCAAATTTCCTGCCCGGCCAATTCTTCCTCACCTACGAGGTGAAGGCCTCGATGCAGAGCGCCGCCAGCAGCTTCTCGCTGCCGGTGTTGCGGGACGGCAAGCTCGCAGGCCTGCTCACCAGCTATGATTCGAAGGACCAGATCAGCGACGTCGTTGCCACGGAGATCGTCGCTCGCTTCGTGAAGGAAGGCTCGGATGCCGACTATGCCGGCTTCCCATCGCTCGGCATTTCGATCAGCCGCACGGACGATCCGAATTTCCGGCTCTTCCTGAAGCTTCCCGATGATGGTGGAGGGCTCTACGTCTCGAATGTCCGCGTCGGCAGCGCCGCCGAAAAGGCCGGCCTCAAGAAGGGCGATGTCATTCTCTCCATCGACGGCAACGATATCGACCGCCTCGGCTACTTCGTGGACAAGCACTATGGCCGCCTCTACTGGAGCCACCTCGTCCGCGGCGCCAAGGCCAGCGGCGACAAGGTCGATCTCGTCGTCCAGCGCGATGGCCAGCCGCAGAACATTTCCGCCGTACTCGATCGCCGCGATGAAGTCAGCCAGCTCGTGCCCGCCTACGCCTTCGGGAAGGCCCCGAACTTCCTCGTCAAGGGCGGCCTGATTTTCCAGGAACTCACCAAGCCCGTCTTGGAATCCTTTGGCAATGAATGGCAGTCCCGGGCCCCGCTCAACCTGCTGGACGTCTACGAGAACCCCGAGAAATACGAATCCCGCTGCCGCCGGGTCGTCTTCCTCTCCAATGTCATCCCCACCCCTGCCACCGTCGGCTACGAGTCGCTGCAAAGCATGATCGTGACCAAGGTCAACGGTAAGGATATCAAGGACATGAAGACCCTTATCGAGGCCTTCAAGACGCCTGCCGCCGATGGCCTCCACTCGATCGAGTTCGACGAGGAAAAGTTCCACGTCTACCTCGACGAGAGCATTTCGGACACGGTGGACAAGCAACTCCTCCAGCGCGGGCTGCCCAAGCTCTCGCGGGCGGATGACTGATGACGGAGCCGCGATTTTCTTTCAATTTTCCGGTTGTCAAAACCCGGTCGGCCACCCTTAATCCCGCCCCACCTCGCAGGGGTAACACGGCTCAGTAGCTCAGTCGGTAGAGCAGCGGATTGAAAATCCGCGTGTCGGCGGTTCGATTCCGTCCTGAGCCACCACCTCTGCATCAGTCATTTACGACGAGGTCGCACCTAACAATTTTCAAGGTTGGAGCAGTTAACGCGCAGTTTCCAGACGAGGATTGATTCAGCGACCTAAAGCGGCGACTCTGTGCCGACCACCTGATCGCAGCCAAAGTGCTGCTAAACAGGCGATTTAGGGAACACTCAGTGGTTGCGACAAGCCCCCCTTAAAGCGTCGCCTGCCCCTGCCGGACCGTTTTCATCGCGAGTTTGAGCGGCACCTTGTCGAGCAGGTCACTTGCCTTGCACCGCAATGCTGCTGCCAGAACAACGACTTCCCCGTCACCTACCCGACGCATCCCCGTCTCCACTTTGGCGAGTGTCACGCGAGAAATATCCCATCCGAGCCGCTGACAAGCCGCCGCGAGGTGATCTTGGGTCCAGTTGCGGGCCTCCCGCCGCGCTTTGACGCGTTCGCCAATTATGTTCAAGGAGGCCATTTGTTCCGTCTTCGGAACTTGACCCTACCCGACGGACCGGGAATAAATGTTCCGGCACCGTTACATCGAAAACGCGAGATGAACTCCTCCCCTGACGAAGCCAACTGGCACTACTCGGACGGCAACAGCTCCTACGGACCCGTTTCGATTGGAACGTTGCGTGAACTGGCGAAAGTCGGAGCGCTAGGCTCAGCCCATCTGGTCAAGAGAACTAATGACGCGGCCTGGAGTCCATTTGACTCCCGAATTCTCGGCGTGAGCTCTTTGAATCCAGATCCGCGCTCGGCTCTGCCAAACGATCCCGTGAAAGGTGGGAACTCTGATTGGGTGCTGGGAGTAATCGGCATCGTGGCAATTATCGGTGGAGGATTCCTCCTCTTCACCAATTTTCACCCTGTATTCATTGGCGTGCTTGCCGTCGGTTTCCTCCTGAAGCATCTCGCGCGAAAGGGATGAGCAGTGCGTGGTTCACGAATCGAGCAACAGGTAAAGGAACTCATCCGCTTTGAGCGAATGGATTCCGGAAGCCGATCGTGACGATCGGCTCAGCTTCTCATGCACATGTGATCAAGCGGCGACGCCTTGATCCTTATACTTGAGCTGGCCCACATGGCACTCGGCCTCCGCGATGTCATCCCGCTTCCCGAGGTAAACCGGCTGATAAATGCAGCCACTCTCTTGGAAAGCATAGAGGAACCTGACCTCGACGATGTCACCAGGCTGCGGAATGTCGTGATCCGGAGGGATCGTCACATTCCCCGCAGGCACTTGCCGACTACCGTCGAATAGTACCAGCGCAACGCTGCGCCGTTTGTTCACCGCGGAGACGATGAACGACCCCGTGGTGACGAACTTGAACTTCAGCTGGAAACCGCCCGAGTTCGGACGACCCGGGATGTAGTAGGAATCGCGGTCCTTGAAGACCACGCCTTCCGCTCCTCCTGCCCGCAAACTGTCGAAGTGGTCCTGCTTGTCGTCGGGCTCGACGAAGGTCCGCACCGGACGGATTGCGCTGGTCACATCGAGGATGCACAACAGCCCGGTGAGACGGTCGAGGTAGCCGCGCCTGCGGGCATCGTGACCGCTCACCTCCAGCAGGTCGAAGGCATGCAGGACGTCGCCAATCGCCTCACCGTCGATCAAGAAATCGGTGGGGATGCGCATGGCAGCTTCGACGATGGGAGCGGGAACCGCAATGATCAGGCCCCGGCGGTTGATCCCGATGACCTCGTTCCCGGTCTTGCGGATCAACATCCGCCTGCCGTCGTGCTTTTCCTGCAGGACATGGCGCGAATCAGCGAGTAGTCTTGGAAGCTGGTCTTCATCGACCGGGTTGAGCAACTGGCAGCGGATACCGCTGTCGCGGCCTTCGTTGCCGTCGCCGCGGTAGGGCGTTCCATCCTCGGCTGGGGTATAGCCCTTGGCGACCTTGGAGGAGATCAACTTCGCGGCAATTCGTTCGGCTTCCTCACGAGGAACAGGATTGGTGGTCTTGGTGCCGGTTTGGAGGGTGGTTCCTCGCCGTCCATAGGCAAAGGTGACGTGAAAGCCGTCTCCGGCCGGGACGATGTCCGTCTGGTATACCTTGTCAGAGCTTCCTTCACGGAAATACAGGGTGGTTGGCATGATTACGTTAGGTTGGTGGTGGTTGCCGCCAACGGCGGCGGATTACGTGAAAAGACCCGCACCGGAGGGGTTCCGATGCGGGCCAGATGGTTTGCGGTAAGGCGCCTCAGTTGGCGCCATGGATGACTCGTGAGCCACGAGGGGCTTTGGCTTGAGGCTTGGCAGCCTCGCGGGCCCTCCCCTTCGCCCATTTGCGCAGGGACTCGATGGTGCCATCCATCAACCGGGCCAGTGGCACGGTCCGTGAGATGGCCTGCCGGACATGCGACATGCCCGGCTCACAGGATTCAGCGAACGCCTCGTGCATCGCGTCCTCGAAGGCACTCTCGATCTCAGCCCCGGTGAACTCACCGCAGGCGGAAGCCAGTGCAGCCACATCGAAGCCTGCCGGAGAGCGACCGAACTTCGCAATGACGATACTCCAGATTGCGGCACGCTCGCTGGCATCAGGCAGGTCGACGAAGAACATCTCGTCGAACCTCCCCTTGCGCAGAAACTCGGGCGGGAGCTGGCTGACATCGTTTGCGGTAGCGACCACGAACACCGGCTTGTCCTTCTCCTGCATCCAGGAGAGGAACGATCCGAACACCCGGGACGAGGTTCCGCCATCGGACGAACCGCTGCTCTTCACTCCCGACATCCCCTTCTCGATCTCGTCGATCCACAGGACACATGGGGCGATGGCTTCGGCCGTCTTGATGACCGTGCGGAGGTTGGCTTCGCTCTGGCCCACGATGCCCCCGAAGACCCGTCCCATGTCGAGCCGCAGCAATGGGACACCGAAGGCCGAAGCCGTCGCCTTAGCCGTGAGGCTCTTACCTGTGCCGGGAAGACCGACAATCAGGAGACCCTTCGGTGATGGCAGTCTGTATGCTCGGGCAGCTTCACCGAAGGCACCTGCCCGGCGGGCCAGCCAGTCCTTGAGCTGACCCAGCCCGCCGATGTCGTTGAGCCGGGGACAGCTCTCGATCACCTCCACGAGGCCGTTGCGCTTGAGCGTGCGGGCTTTCTCGCGGGCAATGATCGAGGGATCGATGGCCTGGCACTCGGTGACCGATAGGGCAAAGGCATTCTCAGCCTCCACCGTGGTCATGCCGCTAGCATTGCGTAGTACTAATTCGGTGACGCCGGCATCGAGAACGCCCAAGGTAGCCGATTCGACGACACCATGGAGAACTTCCCGGAGCCGGTCGGGACCGGGCAGCCCAAAGTCGATGACTGTGGTTTCGTGTTCCAGCTCAGGCGGAAGCTTCATGCGACAGCCGAGCAGGATGATGGCATGTCCCCTGGATTTACCGGCGCGGATCAGGTCCTTGAGCCGGCGGACCAGCAGCGGATCGTTCTGGTCGAGGTGGAGCTGGAGGTCACGCATCAGCACGACATGCCGTGGTTCCTCCGACACGAAGAGGCGTTCGACATGATCGAGCGCTTCGAAGGGATCGGAGCAGGCAACCACACGTTCCTCCCGGATGCTGGCCAGTCCTTCGATGGACGACCAAGCGTGGAGGTGACGGCCGAGTTCGTTGCAAACCGAAGCGATTTCAGATTCGGCCCGGGCTTCCTCAGGACTGATGATGACAAGGCCGGGATAACCGGCGCGCAGATAGGTGGATAGATTCATGGGGATTCAATGAGTTCGCCGCCCGGACCAAGATGCTCGCGCTCCCATGCAAGGCATGCCTCGCGCGAAGAATCGGAGAAGAGCCGTCGACCAGTGGAGGCGCTACGCACCAACCACTGCTGGGTGGCATTGTGGAACTGGATGTCGGTAGCCCGGGAGACAGTAAGCCGCCCAAGCGTCCGGAGATCGACCGCATCTGTGTACAGACACAGGACACGGCCACGATCGTCGAAGCTGAGGGTCGCTTTCATGAATCACCGAGGCGTTGCTGTTGCTGGATAACTCCCCCGGCCTGCCGGTGCTCCGGCTTGAAGGCCCGGGCGGTCCGTTTGCCGAGAGCTTCCTCAATGGCTTGGGTGGCTGCCTCGCAGCCCTTGCCCTTGAAGCCATCCGCTTCGACCTGGATGTCTCCATTTGGAGAAACCCGGACCAGAATTCGCTTCTGGCTCACAGCACACCTCCTTCCAAGGTGACGAGGACAGAGCCGTCCTCTTGCTGGCGACGGGTGGCACGAAGTCCCTTCTTCCGGGCTTCGAGGAAGGTCTTGTGGATTCCGTAGGCTTGGAGGAGCCGACCGTAGCCGGGACCAACCTCACGTTCAACGTGACCATCCCACCAATCGGTGGTCAGGGCATAGGTGCCGTCGTTCTCGGTGGAGCTATCGACAGCGATGTCATACGAGCCTTTCAGCTCGATGGTGTGCTCGCAGTTGCGGATCTGACCTGCATAGCCGCGGCACGGGAAGTTTGGAGTGAGGCGGAGTTCGAGTTCGATACAGGCGAAGCGCAGCGCATCGAGGTCTCGGATCTCGGTCTTGATGCTGGTGAAGTGGGACATGGTGAAGATGGATAAGTGCAAGAAGAGCGGCCCCTGGGGTGGAGCCGCCCTACATGCGGAGTTAGTTTGTTGGAATTACGGGAAGTAGATGAGGTAGGAGCGGCGGTTGGAGAGGAAGCGAGTCGGGGCAAGCGCGGTCTGGTCGAGTGATGCAAGGCAGGCTAGTGTGAAAAATGAAACGGGCCGCCCGGAACAACCGGACGACCCGTGATGACAGTCAGTGAACGATGGCAGCGATCAGCTCACCGCGGCG
The DNA here is from genome assembly GCF_038066715.1 of Luteolibacter sp. Y139. Lineage (NCBI taxonomy): Bacteria > Pseudomonadati > Verrucomicrobiota > Verrucomicrobiia > Verrucomicrobiales > Verrucomicrobiaceae > Neoluteolibacter > Neoluteolibacter soli. Next base: position 12,839 of record NZ_JBBUKT010000018.1, read on the forward strand.
AGCCGACGTGCACCGAGCTGACCGAAACGCTGAAGAACGTCGCGTCCTTCGGTGCGGACCATCGCCACCGCATTGTCGCGGAGACGATTCAGCCCATCCGTTAGACTCCGCATTGCCGTGCTGTCGTTGCGGTAGTCCTCGGCGCTCCGGTTGAGCAGTTCCTGGCGGAACCGTTCCAGTGTCGCTTCGAGTTGGCCATCGCCCGCAAAGTTCAGGGTGCGGAAGCTATCGATGAACGTCGTCAACCGGTTGAGTGTGCGCTGGTGCACCCCACCCTCGCTGCCGTCGATCGTCGCAAGCACGTCGGAGGCAAGCTTGGCAGTCTCTTCCCGGAGAGTCGTAACGCTCTCCCGGATGAAACCGTCAAGGTCGGCCTGGAGCCGGCGTTGGGCATCCTCCGCCACCCGGCGGCGTTGGTCAGCGATCTCCATCTGGTCGATGGATTCCGCCACTTCGATGCGCAGGTTGTCGGGAGCTGCAATCTGGAACATCCGGGTTTCGAATCCGAAACGCCGTGCGATGTCCCCGGCGGGCGGGAACGATTGCTCGATGGTGGCCAGCAGCATGTCGGCGCTGCCGTTGAGTTGCTGAGCGGCCTCGCTCCACTCGCCCATTGCCTTCTCCCGCAGCGGACCGTAGCCCGCCACGAAATCCAGCGTGGCTTCCCGGAATTCATCCCGGAGTTTGTCGAGCCCGTTGGTCAGGGTGGCGAGCCGTGGGTTGGGAACGAAGCGGGCGATGCCTCCCAGGAACGGGAAGCTCGAACCCTCGATCATCGCATGGGCACGGGACTCGATCAGCGAGAACGCTGCAAGGGCGTCACGCGGCACGAGCTGCTTGTGCCCGAGTTGGATCAGTCGATCGCTGACTTGGGCCGGATTCAGGCCGAGATCTTCGGCGTTGAGGCGCTTGCATCCCCGCCAATAGCGGATGGTGGAAGCGCACAGCACTCCTCGACGGCACACGGCTTCGAGGAGTGGAAGGTTGTATTGCGTCTGGGACATGACGGATGTTTGTGATGGTTGATGCCGGGTGCCTCAGAAGAAGCGGCCCACGAAGCCGAGCATCCTTCCCATGAAACGGAACGGAGTGAACAGATTGGCGAGCACGACACAGGCCGTGACGAACAGCAGCAGGCCGCTGACGAGCGGTCCGAGCAGGGAGCACGAATAGACGAAGAGGCCCGCCAGGATGACGAACGGCCAGTATTTGAGGAATTTCATGATTACGGTACGGTTGGAAACGGAAACACCCACCGGGCCACCATGGCCGGGCGGGAGCTCTTCCGTGTGAATTGAGGTAGTGCGTCAGCCGGGAAAGATGAGGCGGACGAGGGTGATGATGAACAACAGGGCGCAGATGATCGCCAACAGGCCCGGAAGGAACGGTGCGAACAGCACGAGGGCGATGACCACGGCCATGCCGATGGCGATCAGCTTCCAGCAGTCGCTCATGGTGCCCTCCTCTTCGGGAGCGCCGGCCATGCCTTGCATTCATTGCGGTATTGGCAGCCTAGGCAGGTCATTCCCGGCTGCGGATGGAACCGACCTTCCACGATGCCAGTGACGGCGGTGTCGATCATCCGGATCACACGATCCTTCCGCCTATGGTCGGCAGGTGGGGAAGAAATGCGGATGACCTGCGGGATTTTGGTCTTCACCAAGAAGATCAGGTCGAGCGACGGTGGATCCTCTCCAGTCGCGGCTTCCAGCAGGAGCTGGTAGGCGACGAGTTGAAGTTCGTGATCGAATGCCGCATGTCGCTTGTCAGGCTTTGCTGCGGCGGACTTGAAGTCCACCGGTGCAAAGACGTCCGTCACGAGATCCAGGACGCCAGTCAGTGGCACTTGCAGGCCCGGTATCGTTTCGGTAATCGAGACCTCGACGCCCCGGGGTTTGCTCTTCAGGGCATCCGGGGAATCAAGATAGGCAGCGACGACACGGAGACCGGCGAGTCGACTCTTCTCCCGCTCCCCTTCCTTCCATCTGACTGGTCCCTCCTCGAGTTCGATTCGAACGAAGGAGTCCTCGAATGCCGCGGCTATGACCGCGGGTGAGTCGTCGGTGCCACGCCAGCGGGCCAGATGGAATGCTTGGAGGGCTGCGTGGACTGCTTTCCCGAGGTGAAGGGAGGGTGTGGTCGGTTTCCGGATCTCGAGCACTCGCCCGAAGAAGAATCGAAGCGAGCAGGCGAGGTAGGATTTCGCTGCGGATGCGCTGATATAGGCGGGTAGCCGGGATGGAGGTGCATGGTGCGGATCGACAAGTCCGATCACCCTACACCTCCGTTTCCATTGGCTCCGGCGTAGGCCGATCGACGGCCGTTTGTGGGTGGACGGCGTTGGCCGCCGTGAGTATCGATCAACTCGTCTATGAGTCCGGAGGCTTCCACCTTATTGAGGTGGCGAACCCCCTTGCCGAAGCGCTCGACGGCGAGACTCTCGACCTGATTCTTGTCGAGATTGTGCTCGGCGACGAGCTTCTCGATGAGTTCTCGCTGCTTTTCGGAGCACTTCCACCGAACGTTGGCGGACGGCTGGTTTCCGTTGCTTGCGGGAGCACCGGCCGGCGGATCCATCCCATACTCCGTGGGCGGAACGAAACCGGTGTGCTGGATCTGCTCGTCGACCGAGGTCTGGAGCATTTGGTAGAGGCGCTGGGATTCCCCGGCGACATCGTCGGTGGTTACCAGCTCCGTTTCGACCGAGACGGAAAACTGGTGGGACGAGTAACCGGGGAGCCCGAGGCGCTTGCTGTAGTTTGCGATCAGTTTGATGGCCATGGCTGGTTGCGTTGGGGTGAAAACAAGTCGCCCCGGCCATCGCAGGAATGACCGGGGCGGTTTGAAGGAAGCGAGGGAAGACGGAGGTAGTCCTCTGCTCTCATAGGTATTTAACACCTTCTGGGGGAGAATTGCCGCCAATGACGCCGTCGCCAGAAGAGTTCATGCTGCCCATCGCCGTAGTAGACACACGGATGCGGATTTCGCTTGGGGAGATCCTCAGCATGAAAGGAGTAACGCACTGAATTCCAGCTTTCTTGACTGAAGAAGGCGACCTTAGCGTTGGTGTTTCGCTCCCAGGTGGCTCCTTAGAAGCAGGAATTCACCGTCCCGATGCGCCAGCGGAGCCGTCCCACTTTCTCAGACCAGGCCGGACAATCCCCATTTGTGCCTCTCTCTACCTGACCTCCCAGGCGCGTGCTCCCAATTCCTCCATAGCTCCTTGCCGCCTACCGCCACAATCGGCTGCCGTTCTTGACCTGAAGCTTCGTTAGCCCCAAGCAGAGGCCACGAATGAAACTTGGGGAGAAGCAAATCGTCGAGGTTTTGACAAAGTGCTACCCCGGCTTCGCGGAACCGATTCTGACACTCCAAGAGGCAACTATTCGAGGGCAGATGGTCTTCGATGACATGGAGCAAGTTCGCTTTGCCCTGGAATGGGAATGCGATTGGCCAGTCGATGTCCCCGGTTACGAGCCTGTAAGGGTCCCGAGCTACCGCCTTCCAGGAGTAAGCTACGGCCCTTTGGCAGACCCGGATGGGACCAAGGGGCGGGATGCCGCTGGACCGGCTATCAGTTGCGGAGAATTCGTCCGACTTTCCCGAGCTTGCCTGCTCGGCAGGGAACTTTTGGGCGCGAAGCGATGGCCGTCACTCTTCGCGTCGCGTTTGAGGCATCCAGATGATCACCTTGCGGTGGTGGAGGAGGTGTTGTGGCTTGGCCGCTGGCGCACTCCCAAGCACATTCGAAACAGCTATCGCCAAAACCCCGAATCGGAGAAGAACGTCGACTGGCGGTTCCGCTGCTGTGAAATGATAATCAATCTGGAGATCAAGTCCCGTCGGCGCGACTGGATGGGGGTCACCGATGGCAAATTCTATTCCCGCGATTTCGACTCCTATTTCGATGATGTGCTAGGCAAGTTCGGTCCAAGGACGGAAGTTGAAAGGAATGTTGTAGGCGTCACGACCTTCTATCCGCCTGAGGAAACCCTTCGGCGCGCGACCGCGCGATTCCTCGAAGCACACCCGGAAATTGACGCGATCGTCTTCTGGTCCCTTCACGATCCAGAAGGCAAACGTCCCGAGGTTTTTGGAAGCGACGCGGGCCTCATTCGCCTCCTATTGGAGGAATCATCTCGCGAAGAGAATCACTTTATCAGTGCGATCCGTCATCAGTGGCGAAAGCGCGATGAGCGGCGGGCGCTACGAGTCGACGAGGCGCTCGCCGCCCTGACGAGGACGGTCAAGCGACCGTCATCGTGCGACGGCAATCCTCCGCAAATCCAGTAACGAACGTTTCACTTTCACCGGATAGCGCCCACTAGCCTCAATGCCAGGGCCGTAGCCTGCCACCCACGCATCCGAAATGTAGTGAACTGAGGATCCTCACCTCCGGGCGTGGAAGATCCTCGATTGATGTGGACCTCAGAAAGCAGCCCACGGGCTTGCAAGCGCTGAAGCGAACTGATGAGAGGACCATGCTGCTGCCGCCAGTCCGGGCGGGCGCGTGCCGCTCCTCCGAAGCCGGGGGGCGCCACCATTGCACCGTAGTCTGGATGGGTCGTGCCAGTAAGCTCGTCGCCACGAAGCGGGTTCCTCGCTCCAAACCTCGCTAGAACTTCAAGATCGTTGAACGTCAGCTGTTCAATCTCTGAGATGATGCTGACCCGATCTTCAGGCTGCGTGTCACCAGGCGCTGTAATGAAATTCAGGTATGCCTTCGAATACATCGGCCTCTTCTCGGCTGCAGTCTCTTTGGTCGCCGCCTCGACGGCACGCTCCAGAATCTCAGCCGCGTCGGGCATCTCCGAAAGATTCTTTGCTAGTTCTTCTTGCCGCTGTTCCAGCTTCTTGAGTTCACCGACAACAAACTCAAAGAATTCTTGGGCTCGCTGTTCTCGCCGTGCGCTGACATACTCGGTGTAGCCTTGTACGATTACGCTACCGACGCCGGGTATTGCTGCCGACAAGATCCGAGCACCACCCTCAATGAGAGATCGGATTGCATTGGCTTCAGGGATGGGAGGTTGTTCCATAGCAGTCAATTACAGCATAGTATCCTGTTTGAAGGCAGACTCGGTGCCCATATAAGAGCTGAGTTTGAGAAACGGACTGGCAGAATTCAATCAGGAAGGACCTGCCCAGCGTGTCTTTCTCGGGAGATGCAAGGCGAGCCCGCGGAGGAACTGGGGCGGCTCGTCGTAGCCGAGCCTTCTCTGCAAGCCCGCGCTCAAGTGCCGCTTTCTCCTTTCCCTCGGTCAATGAAACGAGTACTGCGCCATGCTCAGCGTTTCTTCTCGTCTACGCTCCGGCATGATCTCCTCCTCGTAAGCCTCGCCGGTTTCGTGATTCTGCTTGCGCCAGAATCGGCGGGCTTCCGTCCATGAGACTGTTTCCGAGCCGTCTTCATTCCCCACTACGACAAGATCTGTCACCCGTCGCGCAACAATTCGCATCATTCCAACAGAGCATTCAACATCGTGCGGATGATCCTGTGAAAGTTGGATACGCGGTTGAAAACCACTAATAAAGGATCCGTCGCTCTGTTTCTCCCTTCGGCGCCCTGCCCGCGGCAAGTCGATCTTGAACGCAATCGACGCAGGAAGGTGGGAAAGCAGCAGGGGCCACAAAACGTCGCCCACCCGATTGGCGTTCATCGACGTCGGCAAGGTTCCAACGAAGAAGGGAAGGTCGTTCAAATAGGCAAATCGCTTGTCCGTATCCACGCGCGATTTGTCCCATGCCAAGAGCCAGCATGCTGGACGTCGAATTGTCATTGCCATCAAGCTTAGTTCCTCACAGCACAACTTAAACTCAAAAAGTGTTCTTATGAACATTTTCCTTGTTGCGAGCCGGAGGAGCAAGTAAACGCCCAATGTGAGCTGATGAAGATCGTCGTGACGATAGAAGGGGAAAGCCGATTTTACAGTCGGGAAATCGACCCGTGGATCTCCCGCTCCATTGGGAATGGTCGACGGCCGATTGTGATCGAAGTGGAAGCTGACCAAGTGAACCTCTTCTTCGCTTCACCTCGCGTAGTGGAAGAGCAGCGCAAAGATCTGGTAGAACGAAGGCATAGCTTAAAGGAGCGTGAGATATGCCAGATCTGGACGAGACTTGGCCTCTCACAGGACGAGCCACGCGCAGACAGCATTTTAGCGTTCCTCCATCACCTCAAATCCTAATGACCAAGATTTTCATCTCCTATTCGCACGCGGACGAGAAGTTGAAGCAGGAACTGGATAAGCACCTGAAGATCTTGGAGCATAGTGGCTTGATCGCACCTTGGCACGATCGGATGCTCCGTGCCGGAGACGATTTCGCCCTAGAGATCGACGCGAATCTGAATACGGCCGACGTTGTCCTGCTTCTGATCAGCCACCACTTTATTGCATCCCATTACTGCTTCGGCATTGAAATGCGGAGGGCACTTGAGCGGGAGAAAGCCGGCGAAGCTCGGGTCATTCCGGTGATCCTCGACCACTGCGTCTGGCAGATCGCTCCATTCAAGCATCTCACCGCCCTACCCACCGACGCGAAACCCATCATGATGTTCGCTAATATCAACGAGGGCTTGGCCGATGTGGTACGGGGGATTCAGAAGCTTGCGGATAAGACAGGAACGTCACAACCGACCGTCAATTTGCCGCCTCCTCCGCCGGACTCGCCGATCGTTGATCTCCCGAGATCGTCGAATCTCCGCGTGAAGGTTGCCGCCACTGAACATCAAAAAGATCAATTCGTCATCGATACCTTTGATTACATAGCGCGTTTCTTTGAAGGGTCCTTGGAGGAACTGCCGGACAGAAATCCAGGTGCCAACCTCGAAACCAGGTTCCAGCGGATCGACCTCGTGACATTCACCGCGGTGGTCTACAGCAGCGGCAAGAATGTCTCCGAGTGCCTTATCACCAAAGGCAATGCCATGCTTGGAGACATTGCCTATTCTCGCGACCTAAGAAGCCGCGGCAATTCGGTAAACGACGCGCTCGCGTTAGAAGAGAGAGATGGAAGTCTTTCCTTCAAGTCCGTCATGGGTGGGTTTTATTTGGGACGACAAAAAGCCGAGGGCCTGGGCATGGAAGGGGCTGCTCGCTACTTTTGGGATACATTTATGGAGCCATTGCAGCGGTAATGGCAGCAGCGGGACGCCCGAAATCCATCCGCCGATGCGAAGGGGAATTGCGAGGAGTCTCGGAACCGATGCTGCGGGCGGGGCGTGCGTTAATGTCACTTATCCCGACGAGTAGTATCCGCTGCGCTTCAAAAGGCCGGTCGTCCTACACGACTGTAAATTCCTCAAACCGTGAATATCAGTTTCCTTTCTGGATTGCTACGAGCACTTCCTCTATTGCCGTCCCCTTTTGTGCGTGAGCCCACAGTACATTGAGATTTGATCGGTGTTTGTGTATCCACGTAGCAACCGCTTTGTCGTAACGGCGGGGCAAGCTGCCCTCAAGGCGTTCGCCGCTGTCGATGGCGTAGCTCGCTGCGTGCTTTTCCTTTCCATAATCAATATGAACATGCGGTCGCTGATGACCTTTTTCTTGGTACATTTTAATCCTCAGGTCCTCCACCTTAATAATGAAGAACTCAATCACTCCTTGCGGCCGACGGGCTGATGCCATCTGACGATCAATCTGTGAGAAGACGTGCTGCAACTCGTTGGCCTCTCTATCGAAATCCATCTCCTTCATGGTCCAAGACAGAGTAGGAACCACGTCTTCTAAGGGAATCGGAAAAACTGCATGCTCGAACCCCTTTTTTGGAGTCGCAAACCTGATCCATCGTCACAAGATCACGCTGTCTCGAATGCCCTACTCAGTCACAGTCGCAATCTACGAGCGCCTAGCCATGTACTTGTGTTGGTCGTCGCGGCTGCCTAATCTGCTTCGATGAAACTCCTCCCCCTGATCCTAGCCATTGCGATGTCGGCGCTCTGCCCCCTCGTTGCCCAACAACCGGCCGAGGCCAAGCACGAGCCGGTGAAGCTGTCCCTGGTCGGCGGCGACTCGATCACCGGAACAGTCAGCGGCGTGAAGAATGGCGAAGTCAGCCTGATCACCGACTACGGAGTGATCCGTGTCCCAGTTGCAAAGCTGACCGAAGACTCCCGCAAGAAGCTTGGGATTTCGGCCGACGCGAACGTCGCCCAGTTGGAGAAGCGAATCGCCGAGCTGGAGGCGCTGGTGGAACGGCTTCGAGCCGAGAACGCCCAACTTCGCCGCCAGCCCCTACCCCCCTCTACCCCAACTCCGGTCCAACCACTGACCGGCGGGGGAACGAACAAGGTCACTCCTGGCCAGCCAGCGAAAGCTGGAGGCTACTGGATCAGCTCCACAGGAAAGCGCCACAACGCTCGGTGCCGGTATTACGCGACCAGCAAGGGTCGATCCGGCTCGGCAACCGAAGGTGTGGCGTGCAAGGTCTGCGGCGGATGAGGACGCTCCTACTGTTCGTGGTGTTGTGGTGGGGCTGCCCGCTAATGGCGGAGCCTGCCCAGACGCTCCGGGTCGTGACCTGGAACCTCCAGTGGTTCCCGGGCGGCCGGATGGGCGCACCGAAAGAGGAGCAGACGAAACACATCGAGGCCGTCCGGGAGGAGATCCGGACGCTCAATCCCGATATCCTGCTGCTTCAAGAAGTCAGCTCGCAGGCGGCGTTAGAGGAAACGCTTCAGCCGCTCGGGAAGGAATGGAAGGTCGCGGTGGTCTCCCGGTTCATGCAGGGCAACTTCCTGTCCGGCCAACAGCTCGCGATTGCCGCGAAGGTCCCGGCGGACGCCGCTTGGTCGGAGCCGTGGCAACGAGGCTGGGCCGGCGCTCCCCGCGGCTACGCCTACGCCTCGTTCCTGGTCGGCAAGAAGCGACTCGGGGTCTACTGCCTGCACCTGAAGTCGAACCTCGGCAACCCGCCCGAAAACACGTCGAAACGCGAGGACGCGATTGAGCAGTTGATCGCCCACACCGAATCCAATGACGAGCGGCTCGTGAAGCCCGACGCGTTGGTGATTGGTGGCGACTTCAACACCGACGACCCGGACACCCCGGCAGCCCAGTCGCCAGGTGAGCGGACGTTCAGCTTCCTCCGGAAGGCTGGCTTCCACTGGAGCTTTGAGGGCATCGAGCACCAGAACCGGATTACCTGCCCGGCGAAGGGGCGCTATCCAGCGGCATGCTTCGACTACTTCTGGACGAAGGGACTCGGAACTCCGCTATCATCGGTAAAATCCGCAGAAGGATCAGACCACCTGCCGGTGGTGCTCGAAATCTCATTGTAGATCCGAAATCCATCGGGCCTTGGGCTCTCAGTTTCGGCACAGATGAACCGCTAAATATGCAATCCGAAGCATTACCAATCCTCTTGCCGTGGCCCCCGTTTCGCTCGCCAGATCAGACGGACTCTGACGAAAAGCTCAGCTTCCACGAAGCCCTATCGGATATCGGTGGAAAAATTCGTGACGAAAGGTTGCAGAAACTAAACGCCAAACAGGAGTCTCAACTCACCCCGCTCAACGAGCTGGAACAGCACGTTGTGAGCGAGGAGGCACAGCGGATAATCCGCGAAATAAAACCGACGATAAAGCCAATCGACCTGAACCGATTTCAGTTAGATGCCGATCTCGCGACCCTCACGACTGAACAGGTTTCAGTCCACCTTGGAGACCTCCTTCTATGCCTCTCACAAAGAGCGTTAGACGGCGATGCCAAAGCTGTAACGGAAATAGCAAAGATCGCCGCCGATACAGCACTCCAGCTGCACGGATTTGAAAAGTTTCTACCCGAACTGGTTCGAGAACTCGCGCGGAAAGCAGTGTATTGGCCTATTCTCCATGACGGCCCAGAGTTCGATGAAAGCAAACTTCGGGAACGACTTGCACAGCTTGAGGTAGGAGAGGACTTGGCAACCTGGCGCTGCAAGTTTCGTAAAATGCGCGGGAAAGATGCGGACTATCCGAGCAGGATGTGGGCTAAACAAGCGGTGAGGAACATCGAGGAAACAAGATGGAGAATTGCAGTTCTATCGGGCAAGGGGTTGTTCGAAAAGGATGAGGCCTCCCGACGCGGATATCGTTTTCCTATAATGCCTGAATGGTTCTACTTCCGAAAACTTCCGACGCCTCCATTTTCGTCGGAAAACATCGGCTCGTGGATTCCGGCGGTTCGGGACATGATCAGGGAGGACATGCCCAATTTTCACGAGCACCCCGACTGGGGTGCCCAACGTGCCACTGCCGATGCCGAAGGCCGACGTGGCCCCGGCGCGGTTCAGAATGCGATTCTAGACGACATTTGCAGCGCTTTGCGCGGTCTAGCCCCAATTATCCCGAAAATTGCCGAAGTTGGAGCGCCGAGTTCGGTGAATTCTTCAGAAGGCTGAACTGGTAGCGTTCGACCCGTATGAGGTCGTCATCCACAAGTCTCTCGAAGCAAAGCCAAGGCTCTCTTCTGATACTGCTCTTTGCTTTGTTCGCTCGTCACTTCGAGTTTACCCATCTCTGGGCATACCCAATTTACCTAATCGGGTTTCTCTGGGTTTCGTGGCTTGTGGCTGCCAAAAAGTCGGCTCGTTGAGGCCACCTTCAGGAAACGCTTACTTGTATAATCGGAGAAAGAGGCGACAGACTCGCCTCATGGCCGCAAAGAAAGCAACCAAAGGAAAGCGTTACACCGTCGAAGAGAAGCAATCCGTAGTAGACTTCGTGAATTCCTACAACGAAGCGAACGGTCGCGGTGGACTAACCGCTGCGGTGAAGAAGTTCGGCACTAGCGCGCTTACGATCTCCGCATGGGTGAAAAGAACCGGCGGTGCTTCGGTCGGCAACGGTCGCAAGGCGGCTAAGTCCGCTGCTGGAGGGCGAAGCGGAGTTTTGGCGGAGCTGTCGAAGCTCGATGGGGTGATCGCGGCCAAGCGTAAGGAACTGGACGCACTTGAAGCCAGATTCCAGAAGCTGAAGGCAAGCCTCTGAGTTAGGGCGTTACAGTCGCTAGGATACGGGGGACGGATGCTCCTAGCTTCCATACCCATGTCTAGGAGGCCTGAACTGACTCCGAAATACTGAGTCTATATAGCCTCGTCGGTCGTAGCCAGCTTCGCCAAGTAGTAGGCTGAAAGAACCTCACGTGAAATGATGGCGTACAGGCCCCCGAACTTGTCCTTCAGTTCGTGGCGTTCGCACACAAAGAGTGGCTTGAGATCTGCCAGGTTGCCCCGCGCGATGTGGAAAGCCTGAACCGTCTTGCTGTCGGTGATCAGGAAGAAATCACACTGGGTCCAGAGGCAATAACTCTTGGCCTGATTGTGGGCGTTCAGGATTTCCTCCCGCTTCTTGAGACGGTTTTCCTTCTTCGCTTCGACTGTGAGGAGAGGTTGATGTCGCAGTCCTTCGACCGACGAGTCGAACAGCGCGAAGTCGATGACGAGGGTCGTCCCCTTTGAGCCATGAGCAGCGGGAACCGGCATTCCATCAAATCGGTCGTCGTCCCCGTAACCCAACCGAGCGAGCAGCGGGACCACGAACTTGATTTCGACCTCCTTCTCGGTGCGAAGCTCGTATCCGGCGATCTTGTCGAACCATGGATCGTGTTTCCAAGGTGCGCCTGAGTTGCCCGGTTTGGGCTTTGGTGGCTTCACTTCCTTGCTGGCATCCGAGAGATAGATCCAGTCCTCCATCGTGATCTCCCAGTCTTCGCCAAACCGCACAATTGGCGGGTTGATCGATATCCCGCGGTCTGAAAAGGCGGTCGTGATTGCTGCGGTGTTAGAGTCCGAGCGCTTCACGTAGCCGAATCGGTCCAGCAACGTTCGGAGCTTCATCCTCCGGGAGCCACCCGACGAGGAAGCTACCGAGGCTTGGATTTTCTGTGCCGCTGCGACGACTTCGGGTGAGATCTCCATCAATTGAATTGGCTCGTGTTGGGAATGATCAATCGGCGGTCCCATTGAAAGTCCCGGGAATGGTGGCAGACCCGCCATTTACCTGGAACCGGCGAGCTTCCGGCCAGTAGTGAAGGCTTTGGTGGTAGTCCGTCGCCTCCGCGTGTTCGTTGAACTCAAGGAGGTTTCCAAGCTTGGATCTCAGGACTTCCCTGACTTCCGCAGGTGTCGCGAAGAAGAACTCTTTCCTGAGGTTAGCCTGATTGAGCCTCCGAGACGCGAAGTGCGCGTGAAGCTCGGCCTCCAGGGTCACTGCGTCTTCAGAGAAGAATAGGCAGTGAACATCGAAACGGAAAGGCACGGATGCATCCCCGAGTTCATCAACTCGCGTCAGAGGTTCAAGCCTGCGCGTCAGACCAATCTTAACCACATCGGCTCCAAAGGCACCTCGGTTGGAAATGATGTAGACGTAGCCCGCCCGAATGTTCGCAGCACGGTAGTCGTTGCTGGCGATGGCATCGTCGATCATCGCGAGCTTCTCTTCGAGCGCCCGATCGGTGCTCCCCTGAGTCTGGAGGGTCTGGAGGGCGTTCAAAATGTGATTCCGTTCCTTGTCCAGGCGCTCGCGCTCGGCTGCCAGTTCGGCGGCGACTTTCATTTCCTCCTTGAGGCGAGCCCGCTCCTCCTTGGCGGCCTCTCGCTCCTCCTGCTTCTTCATCAGGAAGTCCGCCGTCAGCTCGATTTCCCGGATGCGAAGGCCATGAAACACTTCGCTGATCCTCATTTCCATCATCTTGCCGAGCTTGGCGATGGCTTCTCGGGAACGTTCGAGTCGGTCCTTGGCGGTCACAACGTTGCCAGCGCGAAGGGACCGTACAGAGCTTTCCGCCTCCGCGTTGTAGGCACGGAGCATCAGCTTGCCGAGGTCGTCCGACATCTTCTTCCCCTTGGCGAGGGAGTTGTCGTAGGTGAACAGGTTCGACTTCTCGATGGCGTGCCCGAACTTCACGGCGAGAGCGATCTCAGCATCCAGTGCATTGAGGCGTCCCTGGTGGTCAGCGGCAGCTTCGAGAGGATGGTGATAGCGGTAGATACCGACCTCTTGAAGGATGGCGTCGTCATCGGTTGCGACGGCTCCCCCGGCTCCGGCTGAAATCATCTCAATCCGCTGCCTCAGCTCCGCGTTCTCCGCCTCCAGAAACGCGACCCGATCTATCGGCGGGCTTTCAGCGATACAGGCTCCGGTAGTGGACATGGCTGGAGCCGACGACGGGGAAGAGCCAGATGACGGTAGGGGCGGAGGAGTAGCCGAGACCTCCGTGGGTATCCAAAGCTGCCAGTTCTCAGGCGGAGCTGGCCAAGAGGGATCTGGAGTCCACCCGCGCGGAGGAACCCAGCCCGTAGGAGGCTTCGGCCAGCCGGGGGGTGGGTTGAAGATGAGTTCGCTGCTCATGACTTCCGAACGCCTGAGGTGTTGGCCGGGTTCAACCCATAGGGATTCTTTGAAACAGAAGCCCCGAAGTGGGCAAGCGTGGCCGACGGCTGAATTTTCCCAAGGTCGATCTTCATGAAGGCCTCGCGCGAAACCGCCAATGCCACGAGGGGAACGAAGGAAGAGCGGCCAGTCGCCGGATCGATCCCATGAGTCCCCACCTCAACGGAGATGGTGGAGATCAGCCCCCGGCGATCCGCCTCGAATACCTCGTGAGGCACTCGCAGTGCCACCTGATGAACCGCGCTCGCGTAGCGGTCCTTGCACGCCTTTGCGCTGAAAGGGATTTCGGCGATCTCATCGGAGGCCTTGACGTACTTGTATCCCTTGACCGTCGGAAATTGGTCGGGCGCAATCACCGCTACTGCCAAGCGCAGCTCCGCAGTAGCGGGGTCAAATGAGTAATCGTGGCTAATCGGGAAGTGCTCGGGATATACCGCATTCGATAGCACGATCCCGATGTATTCCTCAACGGCATCCGGTATTCCGTAGCCGAGGTTGGCAATCAGCTCGTCCACTTCGCGGTTTCGCACGCTAGCTTCCTCCTCCCTGCGGGCACAATCGGCAGCATATCGGGATTCCTCCTGCGCGAGCATCGTCCTCCTCGCGCGCTCCCTCTCCTCGTAGGCGGCTGCCTCGGCGAGTCTCCGTTGTTCGTTCTTGGTGTTGTCTGAGTGCCACCGAGCAAGCTCCTCTTCGTGCCTTTTGGCTGCCGCTGCTTTGGCCTTCTCGTGCTGGCCCTTTGACAGGAACGAGAGCAGTCCGCGCGGGGCTGGCGGCTCCGCATATTCGGGTTTGGCAGAGTCAACGATTGGAAGCGGAGGACGAGACGGGGTCAACAGGTCCTGCCGGTCGGACGGAGGGTGATCCGCCTCCACGCGAAGGGTGTTCAAGTCCACGAAGTCGTCCACCCCAAGTGTGGCTTCCAAGATACCCTCCAGCTCCTCCTCCATGCCCGCCAACTTCAGGTTGCGGCATTCAACTTCCGCTGCCATTGACGCCTCGTGGAAGTCCCGAGCTTCCTTCTCCAGCCGCTTCCTTTCCGCAGCGGAGGCCTTCTGAGCCCGAGCGTAGGCCTGCTGTTGCCGCTTCTCTGCCGCTTCGGCTTCGCGCACTGCCGCCGCATAGGCCCGCTGGGATGCCTTGCGCTGGCGCTCATTTTCCCGGGCGATCTGCTTCGCCGCCCTATGAATCCCTGTCAGAAAGCCTCTTCGACCCATATTCTTGAATCTTGGTTGTAGCCGCTAGTTTATCTAACCACCGCGACTTATGGAAAGACGAACTTTTGTCGGTAGTCCGCCGTCTCACCTAATCCCCCTCACTGCCAAATCTTGACGCCCGTGTTTGACTCTCGGGGTGACACCCCGCTCGTTGGAACTCCCGTTCCTCCTCTCCGTAATCCGGCGACAAGCCGACCGTCCATGCTCGTTCAGCCGGAGCGAGACGGGCCTGGACGAGTTCGCGCGGATCACCCATCGAGTCGCTCGACTGGATCACTGGGAGCTGCGGAACGTTGCCTCGGAACTCGACCGACTGCTCGTCGAGGGCTTCTACTGTGAGCTTTGCAGGTGGAAAATCTGCCTCGTCGCGACCGTCTGGTATTCCGAGAAGCTTCCGCTCGTCGCTCGGGGCTTCCGCAGCTTGGTTCCTTCCCGCTCGCAGCTCCGGGCTGCCGGGCGAGACCTGGAGGCCGAAGTTGAAGCCGCTATTCACCTATACCGTCGCCTCGGATGACGCCAGGAGATCCGATTATTGTGATGTTCGGCAAACAGGAGGTACTCCGTTGCAGGCCCGGAGCTTTTCTCCAGAAGTTCGGCGAGCCCGTTCTCCCCTCCGGTCCGGCACTCGCCCGGCTCTTCGGGCGCTTCAGCTTCTTTGTCGATGGCTTCAACGACCGCCCAGAAGAAGTCTATGCAATCCCGGAGGTCCGGCGCTTCTACCGGACGCTGCTTCGTCGATGGCCCGCCTGGTTCTACTTCGCGGATCTCCGAACTGAGAGCCTGCTGATGATGACCGCGTGCGTGATGGACGACTTCGATGCAGTCGCCCGTCACGGGCACTCACGGACGACGCTTGCACTGGAGCCGACCTTGCTCTTGAAGTTCATAAGCCGTGGATTCGAACCGATGAACCGGATGTTCGAGCGGGCGGGCGCAAGCGAGGAGGACATCTACCGGAGGACGGTCGAGATCTTCCGCTACTACGGGCTGCCGAGCGGAAGTGAGTCCTCGTCATGTGGTGATCGGTCTTCTGGGTGAAAGCTTCTCCCATTGGGACCGCGCGGTCGCGCCGAACGAATCTGCTGCACCCAATCTAGCTCTTGGCCTCTCGCTTCAAGGCGAACCCGGATGAGGGGTCGTCGATTGCAGAGAAGCACTCGCGCCCGTTCCATTGATGATGAACAGCGAGTATCCAAGCATTGGCGGCAGGCACCTCTTTGCGAACTGCGTTGAATGCGGCCCTTACCGCTTCCTCCTCGCCGAAGTATCCAAAAAGGCGATCACCAGGTAGGAGTAGCACGCCTGGCTCAAGTTTGGCGATTGAGGGCTTACCAAACTTTTTCTTCGCGGCATCGACGATTGAATGGTGCACCGTCTCCATCGCGTCGGTAAAAGATTCCCAAATATCCACCCCTCCTGGCCCATACATCCAGTCTCTTGCCTCCGCCGCGCTCCGCGGCTTTTGAGAGATCGGAACGTCGTAACGACCTTGGTTCCCTCCAACTTTTCGGTGAAGATCGTCTGACTGCTTCACGTGGGCGGGGGTGATGGAGCAGACCTCGATGGGAATATCGTGATTGCTGAAGTGGCCGATTGCATCCGGGGGATCGTCGGGGTTGCTTAGGTGGCTGACGCCATTGAGTTGCCCGAGCTTTGATTGAAAGTGATGTATCCAGATCGAAAGAAACTGAAAGACATTCACAGCCTCCTCCCATCCCTTCTGGTCCAGCGCCTTTCGGGCCTCCTCAATCAAGGCTGAGATGTCTGAGTTGGAGCCCCAATCGAATCGGCGAATCACAGAAGCATTGTAGCGAAACCTCCGGCCGCCGTCCACCACCTACCGACGGTTACCTATCCACATGGAAGCGCACGTCATGAACCGATCATCGAGATCCGAGGCCAGCGGCTTGGAGCTGGTGTTCGCGATCGCCGGAACCCCCGCCAAGCAGTGGGCGCTCGTGACGGCGTCGCTACCACGGATGACGGCCGACGAGGACCGACGTGCGAATGCAACCCTTCGTCAGGAACTTCGGACGGCTGGGCTCGACTACTGGTTGGTCTTCGCGGAATGGAAGGAGACCCCGGGAGACTGGAAGCGCTTCGCCTTCGTCGATGGCACGGGACACTCCGAATTCCAGGCCTTCGTTTGTTCGATTCTCAGGCGGCACCGACAGCCCGCCGCGCTCGTCGCCGCGGACGGGCAAGCGTCGGTCATCAATGGAAACGGTGCGGCAACCAAACTCGGGGCGCTCGACATCCAGTCGGCGGTCGCGGCCTACGGTCGCGCGCTTGGTGGAACCGGCAACCTGAAGCTGGTTCGTGCATTCGTTCCGGTCGGGTTGTTTGGGACGACCGTCAGGAGACGGTGAGCTACTTGTTGCCCAGAGTCGCGTCCATCAGGGCCTTGGTGAACGCGTAGGCGTTCGGCGACGTGCTTGCACGCGATCCCGCGACGTTCAGCACCATCGGGTCGTGCTTCTCCAGCCACGTCCGGACTTCCGCAATCTGCGCTTCGGTCGGCTGGTCCAATCCAGCTGCAAAGACCGTGAGCACAGGCTTTTGCTTCTTCTCGGCGTGTGTGACCGTCAGCTTGGATCCACGGGTAAGTTTCGATTCTCCGACGATCACGAGCGTCGCGTTCGAAGTTTCGACGTTCAGCTTAGTCCGTTCTGGGTATTGGTCTGTCTTTGTTTCGAGTAGCGCGTAGGAGGTCGGGATCGGGCCGTCCTCGGCCAACCGTCCCTTAGGACAGTAGCCACCGTGAAGCACTCTGTTAGCCATAGCCCAGTCGAGAGCTGCCCTGTCTGCGCCCGTTTGTCCGCCGCTGATAATTTTGCGAAGTGTCATTTTGGACGATCATTACAACATGGCTGTCAAATCGGCTACAAGTTCGAGCTGCCGCTGGCACGGGGCGGGCGAGGCTACGAAGAGGAGGGCCTCTTTCGTAGGCTGGAAGGCCCGGGAAGCCCCGTGGCGCGGGCGCTCCGTACAAGTTCTTCTGGGGTATATCAGGGGCGCAGGGCTACGGAGCAAGCCCCCCCGCAGGGGTGGTGGCGGCCTTCCGCGCCTTCGCAAAATATCGAGAAACCGTCCTCATGGTGATGCCCAGTTCTCTTGCGATGAAAGCTCGTTGATGCCCCTGGGATTTGAAGTCCACAACCGCAGCCAGTCGTTCACGCTCTTGAACCGCACGAACCTGCATGGGGCTAACCAACTTTCGTCCCAACTTCGATCTAAACTCTGTCGCGGCTTCAGAGGTTTGAGTGTAGGTGTAGCCCAAATAGGTCGTACCCGCCCGCTTTAGCCGTCCGTAACCAACAGCACGGTGAAATGCCACCGACATCAGTGAAGGTCTGAACTTACGTCCACCACGCATCTCCCAGCAATGTCGCGCCTCTGCCGGGGTCCTTGGGGTCGAAAAGAAGCCTTCGGCAAGCAGCACGTACAATGCGGTCGCGGCACTAGCGTTTTCGTTGTTCAAAGAGGGACTGACGATGGTCGTGCTATTTGTCGGGGCTGGCGCTTGGTTCATTGGCCCTCATTTTACGCACAAGTGTCAATGGGTCGCGGCGTTGAGTTGCGAGCTTCTAAACAGGCACGTTCAGGCCGCTTTCGAGGCCTTCCCGAGCCACCGGGAAACCGTGGCCGCCGACACGCCAAGCTGTCGAGCTACAGCAGCCTGCGAGAGGCCTTCCTTTGCCAGCTCCAGGGCCTTCGCCCGCTTTGTCCCGGCCTCGGTATTCGAGGCCACGGGAAGGGCCTTCGGAGCCAAAGGAAGCACCTTCGACTGTGGCTGGCGCTTGGCTGGAGCTGCCGGTGGCTCCGGGCCGAGCTGGCGAAGGAGCGACTCGAACGCCAAAAACAACAGGATCGGAGGAGCCGCCGCTATGGCGGACGGAACCAGCCCCTTCTCGGCGTGGGCGACGTTGAAACAGACCGAGCAGAGGCTGATCGCAACCACCAACGAGAAATGCCAACGGCGATCTCGCTCGGCACCGACCGCCGACGCCCGGAACGCACTCAACGAAAATATGATCGCAGCTCCGTCAACCAGGATCGGGAAGAGCCACGCAGACTGCGGTGGCAACGCACCGGTGCGGACGGCGAGATCTCGAAGCGCCCCAAACGACAACGCGAATGACGCAATGCCAAGCAACGCAACCAGAATCGCGGTGAGGCGACCGACAATATCGACCGTTCGAAGTTTGGACGGGACAGCTGCGGGCGTGGTTTCCAGTGAGTCTCTCATCTACCCACGAGTAAATCATGGGGTACAAGCCCCTTGGGGCACCACCGGGCAGAGTAGCTAAGCCGACAGGGAACTCCCCTGCCGGCCCAGTAATAGGACGTTCAAGCAGACTGTTCGAGCGCCTTCCAAAGCGTAAGCTGTCGCGGATCGGCACCAGCAAGTTGCGCGTGAAGGTCATTGTCGAACTCGAACGGGTCTTTGCCCGCCACCATCAGTTCATCGGGATCGAAGGTCGGGAACCTCGACTTTAGCTTTGCGATGGCGGCCTTAACCTCGGACGTTGGCCGAAGGCACCCTTCGATGATCTGCTTGCGCACGGCGTTCTCGACGTCCGCAACGCTGGTCTTGAAGCCGAGTTCGGTTAGGACTGCTGCAAGCTTGCCGTTGGAAAGAACACGATCCATGCCCAGCCGGCTGCGCACGTAGCCGCGGAGGAACATCCGCTTCAGAACTTCCGCGCCAGACTTCCCGGACGTCGGCTTGGAAAGGCCGACTGCCCGGCTGACCGCCAGGTAGCTCTGGAAATCCGCGAGGTCCTGTTCGGTCTTCAGGAAAGTGCCGCGGGACTTGCAGAAGTTGGACCATTCCTTGCGCAGGAGCTGGTAGGCTTCCGAGGATGGCAACGGGACGGTTGAGAAAAACAGGTGGTCCCTTCCAATGATCGGCCGGGAGCCGGAAACACCCGACGGCCAGCGCTTCCAGTCGAAGTCCATGCGGGTAGTGATGAACTGGAGCTTCATGTTGAAGTCTTTCATGCCCTGCGCTTCGTAGATCTCGCGCAGCGGTCGCCCGCGGACGACCTTGTCTCCTGGTTCATCCGGATCCCGGTCGATGAACTTCTCCACGATGAACTGGTTCGGGTCGCTGGCATCGCGAGGCACCGAGATTCCGGCCTTTGCGAGAAGGACACCCGCGATCTCTTCGGACTCCCCCTCCTGAAGGGTAGCTTGGCCGCGGGTCCGCCAAGCCAGAACCTGTCGCACCTGGTGCTTGAGCTTCAGGATCGCCTTACAGCCCGGTTCAAAGCGACGGCGGAACTCCAGGAGGAACGTACAGAGCGGTCCTTCAGTTGCAGCCAGTACTACCTCGGGCGGCGCGTTGGTGATGAACCCATCGGTGGTGGCCGACACCACATGATACTCGCCCGGAATCGCGCTCAGAATCTCGGTCAACGCCGCGCGAATCAGGCCGGTGACGTGGTTCGCCATGAACGGATTGGTGATTCTCGACGGTGGGATCTCGTTCATCGTCGCCGACCGGGTGTTGAACACCCGGCGACCACGCAGCCCCTGCGATAGCTTCCCGTAGGCGGAGTTCCCGATGGTCTTGATCATCTTCTCGGGTGCCGAATCCGGACCAAGCTCCTTTTCAAGAGCCGTCCGGCGTTCGGTCACCAACTCCGAGAGAAGTGCGAACGGCCGGCCATCCTTCATCGGAATGATGTAGGCGATGTCGTTGATGATCCGCATCCGCGCCCCGAGCCGGAGTGCCAGTTCGATTTCGGGAGCGGTTGCGAACGACTCCCCCTGGAGCGGGAAGATCAGCGAGTTCTCGGCGCGGCAAGGCAGGCACGGAAAGCGCGTGTCCTCCGGGAACGAGAAGCGCACGAGAGCAGCGCCATAGGTGTCAGGACCGAACTCGTGGAGCGACCGGGGTTTTCGAATGTTCTCCCAATCTGGCACCCCAAGTGTGCTGAGGGCCGTGACGTATGCACCGACCAGGTCCCAGTCATACCAGTCGTCTTCCGAGGTCGCACCGAAGAAGTAGGTCTCGTTGCGGCCACCGTGAAATGCGCTGCACGCGTCGTCCTCGAACGATTGACGTTCCTGGCGCAGGCGTTCCTGCTTCTTGCCCATCTCATCCTTGAACGTCTCAAGGCCCAATACATCGAGGCGATCAATTCTGTTCTTCTCCCACAGAGTCAGGACGAGGTTGGTCGCGATACTACCCAGTGTGATCGGTGGACTTTCGGTTCCCAGAAGGTCGTTGGCGATCGAGGTCGCGAAGATCAGCCACTTGGCCGCGATCCGTGCGTCGGCCAGACCATACTCGCGAAACAGTTCCGGATCTTCCTCGGAGAACTTTCGCATGTTCTCGATGGCTCCATCCGGTATCTCGACCTTCCTGTCGCCAAGCATGGCCCCCAGCGCTTCAAGCTTGCGCTCATCCGGAGCGAGCAACGTCGTGTCAAATAGGCTGAGTTCGATCTCCCGCTTGTTGTTGTTCCGGTCCCAGAAGTAGAAGCAAAAGGGTTCCTGAACGGTCGCGTAGGTCTTCCGGATGCCGTCGAAAACCGTCTTCAGGGCGTCGAAGTTCCGCAGGGCAGTGAGGTCCGCAAGGCTCCAGTGAATTGCGAGATGGACCTTCTCCGGCCAGATGCGGAAAGTCCGATTCTGCATTCCGTTGGAGAGGACGTCCTTGATGAGGTCTTCGAGGGTCATGCGCTCGCCGGGCTGCATCAGTCGGAACCAATCGTAGCTACCACCCGGCGCTATCACGTGCGCTTGGTAGGAGACCACGTCGTTCTTGCGAGGAACCACCGTCTTCTTCTCTGGCGTCTTCCGGCTCTTGACTGGCTCCTTGGACAAGCGGAGGTTCTTGAGTGCAGCCTTCTTTTCGGCCTGCCAACCGAGCTTCCCGCGTTCTCGCTTGGACAGTCCAACTTCAAGCGCGGCGGCGACGTATTCCGAGTCCAAGCCGATGATCACGGTATTCGATTGGGCATAGAGCGGGGTCAATTGAAGTTCCATAGGCCGCCATCGTGCCGGAGCACCGATAAGTGGTCTGCTGGGCCATCCTCAGGGGTAAGCGGGCATTCCACACGTTGCCCTGTTAGAGGCCACTACAACGTACTCACGCGGGCCGCCAATTTGCTTCAAGCTTGACAGCTTGTTATGATGGGCGGCAGAATGCGAAACACGTCTAACACCAGGCCTCAAAATTCCGCTCCGAATTCGAAGAGCGAGACCCCTGCTCCGCTGCTCCCAATCGCACTCCTAACCTACTCACCTTACGAGTTGGTCGCAGGCAAGGTGCTTTCGAATCACGTGACCGACGGAAGCGCGGACCCGTTGCTCAGCTTCGATGCCACTGAGATCACGCGAATGGAAGCTCGCTGGCGTCTGAAGTCCACGGCCTTTACCTCTGCGCTCGTGGGACTCCTTGGAGAACTCACTGGCAACGGCCTTACTATGGAGGATTTCCAGGACCCTGACGTCCGCGCGAGACTGGATCAATCTCTGGTTCCCTACCAAGTTGGCATGTCCGGGTTCCTGGACTTCGACGAACTGCTTGGCGAATGTTGGGACGAAGCCGCCGAGCTTGCCCGCGAATTCCATGCCCGCAGTCCGATGGTCCAGATCGTGAAAAAGGCAGCCGGGAGCAAGGACGGCTCCATCGCCTCTATCCTCAACCGCTACGGCCTCGGTGGAGTAGGCAAGGGACCGGTCAAAGCATCGGCGATTGTCCTCCGGCCACTAGTGATCAGAGCCATCGATGCGGCTCGCGTGCTTCGCGACAAAGATCCGGAAAAAATGACCCCCGAGGTCAATCGCCTGTTAGACGCTCTGGTTGATCTGGACCGCAAGATCCTTCCCACCCGTGATTTTGAAAAGATGGCTTCCGAGTGGAAGGAGGCCGATTTACAGGACATTCACGAAAGCTTTGGAGCAGCCTTTCTCGCTAGTGTCGCGGGCTCTGGAGACCTGGCGGACCTAACCGAGAAAACCGGCGGTTGGGGCGAAACAGTTGCAAGTTTACTTCCGCCCCAAATCGAAAAGATCTGCGATCTAGATTACGAAGCCGATGTCGTAAAGGAAGGTGTGAAGCGAATCGTCGATGCCGACGGCGCTGAGGCGCTCCGCGAAGCCAAGGAAGGCCGGGAAGCAAAAGCCAGCGGTTCGGGCTCATGGGCGCGAGCCGCGATTGAACGATCCACCGCCAAAGCCAAGGAAAGGTTCATGGAACTTCAAAAGGAGGGCATCCTCCGGAAAGGTCGCGATAAAGCCAACGCACTCAATTCTGGCACCTACTCGAAGGACCAGGAACATACCTTCACCTTCCAGAAGGAAGACTACCGCAAGATCATCGCGAGGGTCGAAAAGGAATTTCGAGACGAACTGCGCGAGCCACGGGAACCGGAGCCTGCAATTGTCGATACGAAGCAAACTACCACCGACAAGAAACCAAAGTGGGTTAGCCGCGGAAAGCGTGCATCCACTAACGAAGGCTATGATCCCGCCCTCATTGACTGGGTAAAAATCCTGGACGACGAGATCCAACGGACCAGCCGCGTGGGCGTCCGGCGCGACTTCACGAAGTTCCGCGAGCTGATCATGGATTTGGTCTTCCTGCTTGCCGACTCCTCCTTTGCCTCGATCGGATCCGCCTCTTATGGGGTTCAGAGTCGCTTTTCGCAGCCGCGGTATCGCCGCTTCGGTCCAGTTCTGACGAGCCTCGGAGACACCATGCGACAGGTCCGCGACGGCACGCTCTTACGTGCGGGCAAGTTGCTGCCCAAATATTCGCCCTGTAACAACCTATTGATGCTGGACGCGATTCGCCGCAGCTGGACCGACCGCCAGCTTGAACTTGAGCACTCGCAGTTCATGAACGACGGAAAGCTGCGGAATCCCCAACTGGTAACGAGCATGGCCCAATAGTCCGAAACCGACATGGCGGGCAAAGTTCTTCCCATGCCGTTCGGAGGAACTTGTGCCCCATGTTTTCCTGGAAGTTTGACGCAGCCAGCGCCGAACCAACCAACACTTCAACCCGCACGATTGCGCGCATGCACCTTCGTGCGGGTCTCTACGTCGGAACAGGCCGAAGACGGGCGCGCCGGCCTGCTCCGTCAGCGCGAGGAAGTGGCCCGTGTGATCCAGTCGAAGGGTTATGCGTTGGCCCACCAGATCGAGTTGGTGGACGTGAGCGGCACCGCCACGTTGTTCGCTCCGGAGGTTCAAGATCTCCTGGTTCGGATCGAGCGTAAGGAATTGGACGTTGTCGTTACGTCCGAGATGTCGCGACTGCTTCGCCCAGACGACCTCTCCAGCTTCTCGCTCCTGGAGACATGCAAGCAGAACGGCGTCATCATCGATGTCGGTGGGTCCGCGCAGGATCTCAATAGCCCAGAAGGCTTCGTCCTGAGCGGGATCCTGGCGCTGATGTCCGGGAGCGAGAGAATGACCATGCGGAAGCGCCTCGAAGCCTCTCGCGAGGCCAAGAGAGCAGCCGGCCTTTGTCCCAGTCCTAAAATCACCCTGCCCCTCGGCGTGGAGTTCCTGAGAGGGAACGAGAACAGGTGGATTTACACGTCTGACGTTGCGCCAGTCATTGAGGCGTTCCGAATCGTGGATGAGGAGGGCGTCAGGAACCTAACCGAAATTGGGCGGAGAACCGGCCTGCATCCCCGGAACGTCCGCTACCTTCTGGCCAACACGATCTACAAAGGAATCCGTTCGATCACCAAGATGCGGTCGAGTGAGAAGGCCATCGGGCCCACGGGCCGTCAAAAAGACAGGAAAAAAATCGAGCGGCCTGAACATCGTTGTCTCTTTGTTCGAGTGTTCAGGTCCGAGGATCAAGCCGTCTCCGACGAGAGGTTCGATCGCGTTCAACGGGTCTTGGAGTCGATTCGTGAGTCGCACACGGTCGTCGTTCACGAACGGCATCGCGGGTCGATGTTGACGGGCGTTGGGTTCTGCGGTCTGTGTTCGCTCAGGCTGGCCGGGAAGACCCGAAGTCGGTATTTGGCCGATGGGTCGAAGAGTTCGGGGCACTACGTTTGCAGTAGTCAGCTCGGCGTTTTGAAGAACCCGGTGCCGAGGTGCAGCAATTCGTGGGTGGCCAAGGAACATCTCGATGCCTTGGCCTCGAAGTTCCTGGAATGCTGCCTGGACGATCCGGAGTTCACCTCCTCCATCCTGAACTTCGCACGGGAGAAACAGTCGAACATCGTAGGTTTCTCCATAGAGGAAGCGACTAAAGCCAAGCTCGACGACCTTTCGCGACGGGACGCGCGCATCATGGCGGCGATTGAATCCGGGGCTATGGACGTCCATGAAGCGAAGCAGGCAAGGCTGAGACTTCAGACCCAACGTCAGGCCTTGCTTGCCACAATTGAGCGGACGACAGCCCCTGATCCGGGACAGGTGGAGCTTCAGGGGATCGCCGGCAAGATCGCCAACGGGAAGGCAGCGTGGCTGAAGCTCGTGACTCCACGGGAGAAGAAGGAATTCGTCGCGAAGCTCTTTAGCGAGCTGTACTTCAGAGATCAGGAACTCACCGCATTCCGACTCGCGCCCGGATTGGTCGGTGGTGGGGTCTGGAAGTTTGCCTCCGATATGCCGGTGATCCTGGAGACGCCCTTCCGAATCACCGATCCCGACCCTGAGGTTCCGGAAGGTATGCGTCGCTGCCCGACCTGCAAGGAGATCAAGGAGTTTCCGGCGCAGTTCTATGGTGACCGTCCTCGGTGTAGGAAATGCGCCAGAGCAGCCTGCAAAGCCCGGCACGAACGGAAACGCCGGGAGGCTGGCAAATAGCGGTCGAACCGACCAAATCCAGGAAAGTTCGCGTGTGCGGATCCCCGGCTCTTTTTCGAGTGTCAGGCTATAGACGACCTGGCTTCTTCGACTTGACTGCCGTGGCGCGTGTTAATAATCGCGAGCCTCGACGCGACGGCGAACGGACCCACCATTACTAGGGTTGTAGTAATCGGAGGCTTGATCTGCTCAAGCTCAGGATCGCGCATTTACGCGAACTCCTGTGCGAATGCGATAGATCGCCCACCTCGGCGGATCTTACGCCGCGAGCCCGAGCCTCCGCAGCAGCAAGAATGTGTTTCGGATGTGCCAGCGTCCTCCGCCAGGCGAGGCGACCTCTCGCTCGTTCAGGGCGTCTCGAAGGCCGCGGACGGTAGCGAAGCCAGAGGAGCGGAGGTCCGCCACGAGTTTCCGGTAGTCCTCGGCCCGTTCCGTGGCCTGCTGTTTGTGCTTAGCAGCAAGCACCCGGCCAGTGGCCCCAATATCAATTCCGAGATTTTTCGCAGCCAAAAGTGCGCTTTTTGTCCTTTCTGAAATTAGCCGGGCCTCCTCCTCGGCGACAGCACTATAGATATGCAAGACGAAGCGATTTGCCAAAGGCATATCACATGCTGAGAAGGAGACGCCACTATCCATCAGCGTGCTGATGATCCTGACGCTACGCGCCAGACGGTCGAGCTTCGCGATCACGAGGTGAGCCTTGCGCTTCCGGCACACCTCCAGAGCTTCCATGAGCTTGGGCCGATTTGCCTTCCTCCCGCTTTCGATCTCGGTCAACTCCAGGATCACCTCCCCCGGTTTGTTAGCCAAGAACCCAGCTACCGTTGCTCGCTGCCCTGCGACCCCTAGGCCCGAGCGCCCCTGTTCGTCGGTAGAGCACCTGTAGTAGCAAACCCACTTTGACGGTTGTTCGGAGTTCATCAGCGGAAATCAAAACACGGCGCTCGTCGGCGCACAAGTATTCGGGCGAATGACCATTCGCCCGGAAACAGAAGCCCTCTTTGAGGATCATACCACCCCTCACGCGGATCTGATACTGGGGAGTGCTCGTGCTTCGCTGGGGATTACGCACGGAGCTACCTAGGCTGATGGCGGTTAGGATCTCACCGACTCGAACATGTCGATGAGCACTTCACCTTCGCCCGAAATTCCCGCCGTCTCGTGGACTGACTGTAAAGCTGCGGAATGCCCAGTCCGCCCCGAGCATGGCCCAATTTCCGAAATCGAAGATGTCGGGCTGAATGTGCGAGTCAGCCGAGGGCACAAGACGCCTGAGGCTACCAACCAACCAAAACAGAAATCGGAAATGAGTATGAATAACAGCCTCGATGAAGCAGCAGCCAGAACCCTCCGCCTCCACGCTGGCGATCTCCCGGACTTCCGCCCGGCGACGACGGTTTCCTCCCGCAACAACTCGTCGTCGGGCCCGTCCCGCCGCCAGGTCTGGGAAGACACGATCCGCGAGAACGCGGAACCGATCATGAAGTACGTCCGCAACGTCGCGGTGTCTGCATCCGAAGTTCTCGGTGCCCTGACTGCCCTCAACCTCAAAGCCTTCCCAATCCGCAAGGCGAACGGACTCGGTGACGCCATGGGTGTTGTCGGCCTCAACCTCCCACAGATCGAGGGCTATGGGCGAAAGCTCTACCTGCTGCTGCCTCTAGTGATGCCTGCTGGCGAGTGGCAAGCGCTGGAAGCCGATAAGCCGGCCCTAGCCCGATACATGACCGAGAAGAACAAGTCCCTGAAAGCCGAGCCGATCGCCTCCGCAAACGAAGACGACGAAGCCGCATAATCTCGTAACGAGAACCAAAAACAAGAAACCGAAAATAGAAGAACTATGAATACCACTGCTAGCAATCCGGGTGATGACGCCCCGAAGAAGAACGAAGATCGAGTGATCCGTCAGATGCCATCGATCTCCGCCCTCCAGGAACTGGTGAAGGGCCTGCCGGTCGAGAGCAAGGCCTTGGTCACTGAAGTCGTTGGTGAAGTTCGTCAGATCCTGACGAAAGTCGCCGAAGCCAGTGCTGTCATCTTTGTCAGCGATATCGCCAAAAACATCAAGACGCTCAAGGTGCGTCCCGACGACGAAGTGCTGAAAGAGTTCATTGAACTCGCCGCCCAGGATGAGCTTCGCGAGAGTGGCGTGGACATCAAGGCCGCGATCATCCACCGAACGCTGGGCTCGGTTTCTCGCTACTATCTCCCCTACGGCACGGACGGAGAGGAAGCGAGAACAGCTCGCCGCGAGTGGGCCATCGCGCTTGAGAAGCTCCACAAGCACTTCTCCGGCGAACCGATCGAGGAGGACGACATCGCGCTCCCGGGTAACGCCGCCGCCTGATCCAAGACCAGAACTGACTATGACGTGACATGAGGTATCGAGGAGCGTGCTTCGGTAACGGGGCACGCTCCTTTTTTTCCATGTTGGTATCCGGCAACAGTCCGACTGATGAACAAGCGAGCAGACTCCACGTTGAAGCCCGAGATTCTAGAGCACGCTCAGAGGTGGCTGGCCGAGAAGCGTCCGGCATTCGTAGTCGCCGACGAGTTCGCGCGGCACGTCGCAGCGACCATGGCACGCGACCTCGGACCTGACGAGTTGCTGGCAGCGGTCCTCGACTGCGGGTTCCCGTGCGTCCGTGGCGACAAAGGCGAGCGCGTTCTTTGGCTCCGCCCGACCAAGGCGGCCGGAGCTGCTACTACGTCGTTCGTCCCGACCGAGGCGATTCGGCAGTTCGTGGCCTCCGCTTCTAATGGAGAGCAGGCAGCCTAGCAGCCTGCGGGCGCGCTGCCTTCTTCCGGCGCTTCGGAGACCCTTTCCTTGGACTTGCGGCCGTCCTGCGGCTCGCCGTCCCGCTCGACGGGAGAGAGGCAGGGAAGTGCCCCTCCGTGGCCAGAAGACCAGACAAGGCCTCGCTGGGTGGCAGAGGGTGGAGAAGAAGCCTTCGCGGCCACTTCCCGTCGCCGTAGCCGCGGCCCCCTGGTGTATCAAGGAGGAAGAAGTACGGAGCCCTTCTACGACGCGGCTTGGCGGGCTACCGCTCCTACGAAAGAGCCCTGGCTTTTCGTAGGCCTGCCCGGCTTCCCCGCAAGCGTCCGGGGCCAGGTCGTCCTAGAGGAAAGGCGGCGATTTATCACCGCAGGGCCAACTCTCGCTAATCGTCTCGGCGCAGTAGCTTG
The DNA here is from genome assembly GCF_038066715.1 of Luteolibacter sp. Y139. Taxonomy (NCBI): domain Bacteria; kingdom Pseudomonadati; phylum Verrucomicrobiota; class Verrucomicrobiia; order Verrucomicrobiales; family Verrucomicrobiaceae; genus Neoluteolibacter; species Neoluteolibacter soli. The sequence goes on from NZ_JBBUKT010000018.1 coordinate 41,411, forward strand.
TGTGATAATTTTCAATCGAAGTGTGGAAATTATTACCGACCGAATCCGACAGAAGCTGATTGTGAACTTCACGATCAACTGCGAGCGTAAGGAGCGAGGAGAGACCGAAATCGACCACTGGCCGGTTGTGAAGATATTCACACCAGACGGGGCCTGCACTTGGTTACTCACCGAGCTGGACCACGAGAACGATTTGGCGTTCGGAATATGCGATCTCGGTCTGGGCTACCCCGAAATGGGATACGTGTCACTCCAAGAACTCCGGCATCTGCGTGGCGGGCTTGGACTTCCGGTTGAGCGGGATCTTCACTTCGAAGCAACAATGAGCCTCACGGACTACGCGCTCGAAGCACTGAAGGCCGAGCGAATCATCGTCTAGCCGTGATGACACTCACGGTGACAATTCGGGCACAGCGCCCCGAGTTCTCGACCGTATCCTCTCCACCGTTCGCCAGAGGCTTCCAGTGGTGAACCTCCAGATAGGGGCTTCCATCGCTCTTCCTAGCGAACGGTGCCTTCTTCCCGCACTTCTCGCAGCTTCCCTTGGCTCTTCTGAGGACGGCAACGATAACGTCGGGGTTTCTCCTGAATCCCACGGAAACGAGCTGCACACGCTCGGGCAGCTTTGGTGCCTCGCGTAGCCTTTTCGCCAAGGTCTTATCGTCCATTCGCATGGACGCCGCTACCCGATCGTCGGTTTCCCGTTCGAGCTGTTCATCGGTGACCGGCTTAAGTTCGAGTAGATCCCCGACGTCAAATACTTCGCTCCACCCTCCGGACCTGCTTCGCTCCTTCAGCGGCTGACCGTCACTGCATTTGATCAGGACGGATCGACCGAACAATGTCTCAAGGGCCGTGAGATTCCGAACCGTCAACAGATTCACCGACCCCACGCCCACTACTCCTCGCTCCTTGAACAAATCCGATTCTCCGGGCTGGTAGCGTGAGAGGTGCCGATTCATCTCGCGCTTCCGGGCCGCTGAGACCTGGCGTTTATCCTCCCATCCTACAACCTCCGCGGAATAGCCGATCATGCCAAGGTTGTCGGTTGTCGCAATGAAGACCGGAACCGGAGAATCCACCCCCGGAGCCCGCTCTGAGAGCATCCGTATTACTCGCGTGGAGTAGGGCTGAAGAAAGTTGGTTATGGCCCCGTCGCTCTGCGCTGCCCTGATTTCCTCCAGGACAGATTCGTAAATTCCATTGATGAATAGGGCGGTCTTCATCGGATCTGAACCCACGGTTCTTTTAGGGATGTCTTAGATGTGCCAGATTCCAACCCGAGAGCAAGGCTCTACCAAGTTCCCGACGTTGGCGCGCGCTGGACCTTGGTCCAGTGAGATCTAAATGAACTCAAGTTCGGCGAGACGGAAACCCCTTCCCTTGCGCTTCGTTGCCATGCCGGCCCAGCAGCGCGCCCCCCCGGCAGCCAGGAGCGAGGAAGGGCCAACGAGAGCCCGGCGGGCACTACTCCTTGTCCCGCCCCTTGAGATTCCGCACGATCTCCTGGGCAACCCGCCAGTTACCAACGGATGGCTTTGCCGGGTGTCCGCGTTCTCCGCGCGCCAGCTGCTTCGCGACCGACTCCTCCATCATATACGTGTCAACGGCATCGAGGGTCGCCGCAGGGTTCCGGACCAAACACCAGAGGACCTGCCCCGCAGCCGATATGATTACTGCCGGGACTAAAAGCATCAGGGCGTCCTTCCCAAACAGCTCCACCCCCTTCCCTATCATCAGGTAAGCGCAGAACGACAGGAAGGCTGCAACGAGGACAGCGATGTAGTGAATGGGACGATCCATCCGGGCCAAGGCCGCGAGAATCACGAGTTCGATGATCAGTATCTGGATAATGTCCTTCATTGGAGATCGTAGACGACGTACCCCGCGTTGTCGGATGCCTGGCTGTCCATCATGCGAAGGCTAACCTTCGCGCAGTCCTTCTCGAACCGGTAGCGGAACACCTTCTTCGCCGTGCTGGCCGGAACAGCCGTCAGGAGCGTGCGCTTGCCTGCCTCGTCGATGGCGTAAATTCCGAGGCTTAGCGGCCCCTCCTTCATCTCGTCTGGATTCGTCCACTTCAAGGGATCCCCGGAAGTGTCTCCACTCATCGCCCACCGACCCTCGACATATTGGAGCGAGATCTTGTCGCCCTTCTTGAAGCTACCAATGATCAGTCCGTCAGCCGCTGTGGATTTAATCACCTGCTTACCGGTGAGTTTTCCGGCCGGTGCCTCCTGCGTCTCGCCGGTCAGTTCCTCAATGGCCGCCTTCACAGCCAGCGCGGAATCCAGGTCACCCTTCTTGGTCTCAGCTTCCAATACCCCCTGAAGCTGTCGAGCAGCCTTCACCTTCGCAGCGGCGACCTCGCGGTCGTAGACCTCCAACGCAGCTTTCGCCGAAGCCGGGAGGTCCGCGGCCGATACTAGATGCCCAGAGCTGAGCAAGAATGCTGCAAGGGGTAATAATCGCTTGGTCATAAAATCCCTGATGAAGAGTTCGGTCATTCTTCCAGCTCCTTGATCCGTGCTTCGAGCTGAGCCTTCTTGGCCTTCAAGTCCGATGCGCCGGACTCAACCTCCTGGATGATCTTTGATGCCTCCATGCACCTATTGTAAGCTGGAGACCCTTCGCGGACTGCGCGCGTCTTGTTTGCTGTCAGCTCGTTGATGACGTCCAGAGCGTCCTTCCACCTCTGTCGCTCGCTCTCGATCAGCGAAGTGACCTTCTCCAACTCGGTCGTGGCTGCCTCAACGTCTGTTGGGGGTCTAATCTGGGAGGGGCGGCCCGAGGCCGACGAAAATGGGTCGTTTGAGCCTGAGGCGAGGACTGACTTTTCCGGAACTGACTTATCCACCCCCTCAGCGTCAGCCGTGGAAATGCGGGGCTGCCGACCTGGCTCTAAACGCGCGTTCGGTCGCTCGTTCAATCGATCTGGCTCAGCTTTAGGACTCGGAAGCTGAATGCCTGGGGAAGACCGAAGGGAGTCCGGCTGTTTCGGTGGGTTAGGCTCGCCCGCCGCGGCGGCTGCGGGAGCGTCAGCGGAGCCAGCGCCTGGCGATTGGAGCGCCCGGGTCTCACGTTCCTTCTGCGCGCCTTCGATGCCTTCGACCGTGATCGCAACCAGGGCGATAATTCCGATCAGGGCCAGTCCGTCAGCCAGAGCCTTTTGCGTCCGAGCACTGGTAGCCGACGGAGTCACGACCGGAGATCCACAGGCTGGACAGTTGCCTCCCACGCCCGCCGCGTCGGCAGATGCCTGAAGCTTTTCGCCGCAGGACGAACAGGAAAATCTTATGGGAGCAGGGCCAAACACCGCCGCGATTACAACACGGGGCGGAATTCCGGTCAATTTGCTTGTACTTTTTAGTACATCAAGGCACCTAACCCAGGAGTGCTAGCTGGATAGCCGGTGAGCACTGCTGACGGAGTAACGTTTGGGAAGATCTTGGGCTCTCTCTTTAAGGAGGAGCGGGAGAAGAAAGGTATTTCGAAAAATCGGCTCGCTGAGGATGCTGGGGTTGCTCGAACGGTGGTCATCTATTTCGAGCGAGAGGAGAGAATGCCTACAATCCACAACTGCAAGTCACTAGCCGACGCGCTCGGGGTCCCCCTCAGTCGCCTGGTGAAGCGAGCCGAGAAGCTGATGGATGATGGACGTTAAGCTATTCGGGCTCCTCAATTTCGACAAGCTGGCCTAGCAAGCCGGGCAATTTTGGCGCTCGCCTTTCTGAGGACTCTAGACGGCTCAGGTGCCTACGAAGCGCAAGGGGCTTTTCGTGTGGCAGCCGGGCACCAGAGCATGCCATGAAGGCGCGGAACAACGGGCTCCCGCCCGTTCCCGTAGAAGTGCTCCTCGGGAACATCAAAGGGTCGACGCTACTGCGGAAGCGAGCCCGTCCCACCAGACCGCAGCCGAGGCCGGCTTGTGCCTCATGCTTCCTCCTGCTTTACTCGGGAAGCATGTCAGACCCTCCTTTCCATCGGGTGGGGATTCCTCCGTGTCTCGGCCCACCCGGTCAGTTCGACTCGGAACCTGAGATCCTGCGCCGACTTCTCGGCCAGTTCGACGCTCAGGAAATCCGAAGTCGGCTGGCGGATTGCAGAATCTACCGGCACGACGACCGAATTCCCGGTGATCAAGCACTGCCCCGGCTGATGAGGTGCATCCAGCAGTCCGACTTGGACTTCTTAGACCGGACCCTCAACGAGATTGTGGCACAGGCTCTGGAAGTCTAACGAACACCGGACATGAGGTTCAAGTCCAGCCCAGCCGAACGAGAACTAGACTTTACGCCTTGGCCTCGGTCACCGCCGGAAGGCTAGCGGGTGTCATCGCCACCCGGAAGTGGCCGGAGACTTTCGAGCGAAACTGAAAAAAGCCGGAGGCACCCCACTGTTGGGGAGTTTCTGAAGTGGGGTGACGCCCCGTGTTCATTGCCTTTGCCCACCGCCTCCACAACTACCGAAACGATGCGTTTACTTGAAGCCGCTGAAAAGCGGCCACGCGATCCAGCCTCCTTCGGTGTGCTTGTCCAAGGTCCGCGTCTGATCGCCGCGTCGCTCCCGCACCTTGTTAAGCGCAGTGTGCTGGTCGAAGGCGATCTCCCGTAGGCCAGCCACACTGAATGAGGCGTCCTCGATCACGAAGCTGGGGCGGGGGTCCATCTCCTCGGTGGTGCCGCCGTAATTGAACAGTCCAACGATCTCGGTCCTCCCCCCGGATTCCGTCCAGAAGCGGATCCCGCGACCCTCGTGCTTGACGCCGAGACACCAGAGGTCGCCGCCCTCGTTTCGAACGAGGCCTTTATCGCTGGCACCCTCGGGATCGAGCTGACGTGCCCAGCATTTCTGGCCTGACTTCTTGAGATGGAGAGGCGCCGGGCAATCGGTTACGAACATATCTCCCGCTCCGTCGCCGACAACGTTGACCCCGCAGCTTTCCACGACGAGGGCATTGGAGGCGGAGGCATTAATGATGGTGATCGCCGGGCCTCCGAAGGAATCGATGTTCTGGAACTTCACCCTAGGAGCCGAGCCATCGTCCACAACGAAGGCTCCGTTTTTCTCGCTCAGGATCCGGGCCCATCCCAGTCCCGTCACCAGGCGAACCGGCGCGGGCACCCGGATAGGCCTGGAAAGAGTGAACCAATTCGGGTCACCGCCACCGCAGCCGCGGAAATAGACCGTGGTCTTCCCTTCCGCCGCCGCGCGGTCCATCGCGCTTTGGACCGCGTCGCTGTCGTCGATCCCGTCGCCAGCCACCGCGCCGCAGTCGTCGGCACAAAGCCATTTCCCAGGCTCGTTTTCCCACGGCACCACCGGCTCGCGTTTCACGGGAAGCCCCAGTGACCGGAGCGGCGTCCCTTCGAACAGCCTGCGTCCTGGAGCTGAAGTATACTCTCCGATCTCTCCGCCCTCGACCGACCCCCCCGCCGAATCACTGGCCAGCACCTGACGATAGCCGTGGCTGGTCACGTCACGCGCATAGAGGACGCCACGATTGAGGATGGCAGGGCCCCCGGCACTGGTTGCCTGGAAACTTGCCCCTTGAAGTGCGACAACCCCGCTCCAGTGCGCCCAATTGTTGGGCATCTGGATATCGATGCCCAGAGGCGTGTTCTCCACCTTGAGGTCCTCGATCGCGGCAACGTTCGCGGACACGACCACGCCGGTCTTGCGAGCATTGCGGATGGTGACGCGCGACAAGGTCTGGCCCCAGATCCACTGGCTCAGCACGCCGGTCTCGAAGCCATCGATCTCCACGTCCTGCACGAGGTTCGGGCCGCTTTGATCGAGAAAGCCGGCATTGATGCCGATCTTCCCCCGGCCCCTGATGCGGACGTCCTTCAGGCAGCCGCTGTTGGTCGCGTAGTATCGGATCCCGTCGGTGTCCGGGTTGTTGCCGGCGTCGATTGTGAAATGGCGCAGGTTGCGCATGAACCAATCGGCCGAGGTGGGGCCCTTCTCGCTCGGATGAGTACGGAGAACGGCAGTCACGTCCTTCACGCCATCGTCGAGCTTCAACACGACGCCATCGCGCGACTGCCCGTAGAGCCAAGGCCCGAGCGCGCTCTTCACCACGAGCGACCGCGTTACCCGGTAGACACCGTCGGGGACGAACAACGCGTTGCTCTTGCCCCTATGGGCGGGGTCCATCCCGCAACTTGCGTCGATGGCGCGCTGAAGCGCGTCGGTGTCGTCCGCCTTCCCGTCGCCCGTCGCGCCGAAGTGGCGCTTGGCGTCGAGCACGGCGGGATCGTCCGGGAAGCGCATGCCTGTCGGCGGCTCGGCGGCGGAGAATCCTACTGAAGCAACCAGCGCAATGACCGGAGAAAATGAGTTCATGGCCGAAAGCGGATACGCTGAAAACCCCGCTTACATTTCTTTTTCTGATTCGATGCCACCGTCAACTCCGCTTTCAGCGGCCCTAAATGTCGCGGTCTATCCCTCGTAGCCTGCTTCCTGTGATATACGCCCATGCACCTCAGCCAATTCTTCTATTGGTGCTGGGACCTCTGCACCTTGCACCTGCCCCGCGCATTTTGAAGAGGCTACGCCATCCAGTGAATAGCTTTTACCACGCCGGGACGAGGTGACGTCTACGGCATGTTCGCTGCGAATGCCGCTGACTCCTCCGGATCAACCTCCGGCGGTCCTCGATCATGGCCTCCAAAAAAGCACCGCGCTCACTGTCTGCCACCGCCCCAACGCCCAAGCTTCCCGCCGAGACCCATCAGGTCGCGTCGGAAGGAGATCCCAACCTGACCACAAATCATGGCCTACCCATCTCGGACAATCAGAACTCCCTGAAGGCAGGCGTCCGTGGTCCAGTTTTGATGGAGGATTTCATTCTTCGCGAAAAGATCACCCATTTTGACCACGAGCGTATCCCTGAGCGGATTGTCCACGCCCGCGGCTCCGGTGCGCACGGATATTTCCAGCCTTACGAATCTGCGGCCGACATCACCGAGGCAGCATTTCTTCAGGACCCAAAGAAAAAAACCGAGGTTTTCGCGCGCTTCTCGACGGTGGCCGGGGGTGCTGGCTCCGTGGACCTGCCCCGTGATGTCCGCGGCTTCGCGGTGAAGTTCTACACCTCACAGGGAAACTTCGACCTGGTCGGCAACAACATCCCGGTCTTTTTCATCCAGGATGCGATGAAGTTTCCGGACGTCGTCCACGCCGTGAAGATGGAACCTGACCGGGGCTTCCCACAGGCGGCTTCCGCTCATGCCACGTTCTGGGACTTCATCTCGCTCACTCCGGAGAGCATGCACATGATCATGTGGGCGATGTCCGATCGCGCGATCCCGCGCTCGCTTCGCATGATTGAGGGCTTCGGCGTCCACACCTTTCGATTCATCAATGCCGAGGGCGTCAGCCGCTTCGTGAAGTTCCACTGGCGGCCTACCATCGGGAGCGCGGCCGTCGTCTGGGATGAGGCAATGAAGATCAGCGGTGCCGATCCTGACTTCCATCGCCGCGACCTCTGGCAAGCAATCGAGCGGGGCGACTTCCCGGAGTGGGAACTCGGGGTGCAAGTCATCGAGGAGAGCCAGGTGGAGCAGCTCGACTTCGACCTGCTGGATCCCACCAAGTTGATCCCCGAGGAGATCATCCCGATTCGCCCGCTCGGCAAGATGGTGCTCAATCGGAATCCGGACAATCACTTCGCCGAAACCGAGCAGGTCGCCTTCTGTCCCAGTCACATTGTGCCAGGCATCGGCTTCTCGGATGATCCTCTCCTCCAAGGCCGGCTCTTCTCCTATCTCGACACCCAGTTGATGCGTCTCGGCGGGCCGAACTTCCACCAGATCCCGATCAATGCGCCGCGTTGTCCGTTTGCCAACAACCAGCGCGATGGTCTGCGGCAGATGCACGTCCACAAGGGTCGCGTGGCCTATGAGCCCAGCCAGATCTCGCCACCGGGCGCACCGCGCGAGTGTCCCGTGCACGGCTTCCGCACCAATCCGGAAGTCGAGACCGGCGAGAAGATCCGCAAGCGCTCCGAAACCTTCGCCGACCACTATTCGCAGGCACGTCTCTTCTACCGCTCGATGAGGCCACCGGAACAGAATCATATCGCCAGTGCGCTCGCATTCGAACTCTCGAAGGTCGAGATTATCGAGATCCGCAACCGCATGCTCGGCCACCTTGGCCACATCGACGCTGGCCTTCAGGAGACCGTGGCTGACGCATTGGGTATTCCCCTCGAAGATGCCGTGAGGATCAAGCCCGCAGTCCCCCCCCGCGATCTCGATCCCTCCCCCTCATTGAGTCTCATTTCAAAGGATCCTCACACGCTGAAAGGACGCAAGGCCGGCATCCTCATCACCGACGGTGCCGACCCCGATCAATTCGCCGCCATACTGGCAGCCCTAAAAAAGGCGAAGGCAACTGTGGATGTCATCGCGCCGCGAATTGGGGGGGCGACCACATCGGATGGTGCGCTTGTTCCAGCTGATCATTCGCTTACCGGCGGACCCTCTTACTTCTTCGACACCGTCGTGATCCTCGCCGCCGCCGATGCGGTCCCGGACCTCGTCCGCGAGGCCGCCGCCGTGAACTGGGTACGCGATGCATTCGGCCACCTGAAAGTCATTGCCTACTCACCCGCTGCCTCACCGCTCATTAAGGCGGCTGGTGTCGATCCTGACGGCGGCACAATCCTTCTCGATGCACCAAAATCGGTCAAAACCTACATTGCAGCCGCCCGCGCGGGTCGCCGCTGGGACCGCGAGCCCACGCTCCGGAGCGTTGGTTGACCCCTAACTCGAAACGATTCCCATGAACACGTCCGCACTCTCCGAACAGCAGAATCTTGAGCGCCCCGCCGCTCCACCTGCGAATGACGACCTCACAATTGCCGAGCATTTGCGCGCGTCTAAGGTCTCTCGACCCCTGGAAGGCGAAGACCTCTATCTCGACGAAGCGGGCGAAGTCATTCGCGTGCCCGAACATCTCGCCCGCAAGTTCGTTGAAGAGTATGGCGCCTTGCATCCGGGCGATTACCGCTCCCGCTACCATCGCGACTGGCGCCACGATTTTTGTTCGCTCAAGGGGCAACTCTCGCCCGAATTGGAATGAGTTCTTCTCCAGCTACAGGCGCCAATGGATTTTCGCTTTGGCAAAATGCGGCGCCCATGGCTCCGCAGGCGCATGAAGGACAGCATTCGCCGGGCCCAACAATGCCCTATTTTGCCCATTGTTCGCGTGTCGCCATGCTGGTGGTTTTCGCGTTTAGCGGCCCCGCTGTGGAGATCATTGCCGCAACCTACCGTCACGAGGTTTACGAGAAGACAACGCTCACCCGTGAGGCAGTTGCAATGGCGATGGGCTCGATGGTTGCAACGTTGGCAGAACGGTTGAGCATAACCATCCCCGACGAGAAGGCTACGTATTGGGAGCGTCTCGCCCAAGCCCCGTGGAAAGCGCGCGTGATCAAGATTGCTCATGCCCTCGACCACCTCAATGGGCCACTGGATTATCAGAAAGCCCGACTCCGATCCGCACGAAGGGCTGTTTTGCTAGCGACCGGTCATGAACCGGCCATTGAGCGCGCCTCGCAAGTTCTTCGCCAGTCGATCGATTGCTTTGAGCAATCCCCATCATAAGCACGAGGGGCGTTTGAAGTATCAACGTTTAAGAATACGCGACGTCCTCCTGGGCTGAAGCGGCCACTTTCATCGGCATGGCTCCTGCGAATTGAACGCCCCGCCAATCCCTCATTCCCCTGACGCGAAGAAATATCCATGAAACCAAGAATCATCTTTATTCACGGTATGTTCCAGAATTCAAAAAGCTGGGACCAATACCCTTGGGCAGCCCATTTCGAGCAGCTTGGCTTTGATGTAGAGGCACCGTCATGGCCGCTTCACGAGGGAGATCCCTCCGAGTTGCGGGCAAACATTCCCGCGGGACTTGGCTCGCTCACCCTCTCCCAGGTCTACCACCATATCCGCGGCATCATACTCCAGTCGCCGGAGAAACCGGTAGTGGTGGGACATTCACTGGGTGGATTGATCGCGCAGAAGCTTCTGGCGGAGGGACTCCTCCGCGCTGCCGTGGGAATCGCGTCCGTGGCGCCGAATAAGATGCTCGCGCTTGACTGGGGCTTCCTGCGCAACAGCGCCTCGATCACCAATCCTTTTGCCGGCAGCGATCCCTATGAGATGACCCCGGAACTCTTTCACCAAAACTTCGCCAACACCCTCAGCCGCGGTGAGAGCGATGCAGCTTGGAGTGACACTGCAGTTCACGAGAGCCGGCAGGTCCTCAGGGACATTCTCGGCGAGGATGGCGAGATCGACATGACCCGCCCCCATGCCCCGCTGCTGCTCATCGGAGCAGAGAAGGACGAGATCATCCCCGCATCATTGGTCCGGCGGAATGCACATGCCTACGAGGATGAGCGATCCCATCACGAATACCGGGAGTTCACCGGCCGTGGGCACTTCATCTGCGGCGAGCCCGGCTGGGAAGAAATCGCTACCTCCATCTCCAACTGGCTGCAAGGGCATCTCACCGCAGTTCGCTCTTAAAAATCTAATCTGAACCACCTGACGAATCATGAAGGCAATCTGTTGGCATGGCACCGGTGACGTGCGCGTGGACACCGTTCCCGATCCCGAAATCCTCGACCCGAAGGACATCATCATCCAAGTAACCGCGAGCGGCATTTGTGGCTCCGATCTTCACCTTTACGACGGGCTGATGCCCACCATGGAGGCGGGCGACATCATCGGCCACGAGCCGATGGGCATCGTGGTGGAGGTCGGCAGCGAGGTGAAAAAGTTCCGGAAGGGCGACCGCGTGGTAGTCCCGTTCGTGATCGCATGCGGCTGCTGTTTCTTCTGTCAAAAGCAACTCTACTCGGCGTGTGACACCACGAATCCCGGCGCGGATTTGGCGAAGGTGGCTATGGGGCAGGCTCCTGCCGGCCTGTTCGGTTACTCGGGGATGCTCGGGCGGTACCCGGGCGGGCAGGCCGAGTATCTGCGCGTCCCTCATGCGGACGTTGGTCCCATCAAAATTGAGTCGGACCTTCCGGATGAAAAGGTGGTCTTCCTCTCGGACATTTATCCAACAGGCTACATGGCGGCGGAGAATGCCGGCATTGAGCCCGGCGATACTGTCGCCGTCTGGGGTTGTGGTCCGGTAGGCCAGTTTGCGATCCAATCCGCATGGATGTTCGGCGCAGGGCGGGTAATTGCGATCGACCGCGTGCCGGAGCGTCTTGAAATGGCCCGGGTGCATGGCCGGGCGGAGGTTCTGAATTTCGAGGATGAAAAGATCCACGACCGGCTCATCGAGATGACCGGCGGTCGTGGTCCGGACCGTTGTATCGACGCCGTGGGAGCGGAGGCCCACGGTACCGGCTCACTGGATGCCGTGGTGGATCGGGCCAAACAAGCGATGCATCTTTCCATGGACAGGCCCCATGTTCTTCGTCAGGCAATCATGGCCTGCCGGAAGGCCGGCACCCTTTCCATCCCGGGAGTCTACATCGGGCTGCTCGACAAGATTCCCTTTGGAGCGCTCGTCAACAAGGGTCTGACGGTGCGAACCGGCCAGACCCACGTGCAACGCTACCTGGCACCGCTATTGGAGAAGGTGGAAAACGGTGAGATCGATCCGTCGTTTGTCGTGACCCATCGCATCCCGCTCGAAGGAGCGCCGGACGCTTACGAGAAGTTCCGCAAAAAAGAGGACGGCTGCATCAAGGTCGTTATCAAGCCCGGCATGGCGTCCGAGCAGCGCTCATCCGGTGATATTACCATCAGTTCGGAAATGATTCCGCCTGCGATCGCGCCGCTAGCGTAAGCGAGCGGCAGGGCCGTCATCGCGCTTGGCGCGTTGACGACCCTACGAGTGCAGGGCATCGGGGGACGAGGACAGATTCGTCGAAGGTCCCGCCTCGAACGGGCCGCCGCGCGGATAGGCGATGTAAAGATCCCCCTCACTCTAACATGGCATGTGAGTCTTGAAGAATCGCGCGCCTCCGACGGGATCTGTGTTCAGCTTCACGTGGGACGGGAAGTGTGGCTTGCTGCTCTGGAAGTCGGCAAGGACGCCATACTGAGGAATTTCCGGCCGACCAATGAGGATCCTTTCGAGAGGCACCTTGCTCGCCAATGGTCGTCGACCAACCCCTCCTTTCAGCTCTGGAGATGTATGGCAGGAACCGGATGGTCGCCGGAGCAAGTCGGCTTATTTCAGAAGCGGATCAGGCCTTCCCTTCGTGAAACGCGATCTAATCCCATTTGCGTCGAAGGGGGGTGACGTAAACTGGTCTGCCATGTCAGACGATAAATCGAAAACGGGTGGGCCAGATCGGCAGCGGATCAACACCAGCGAAGAATACGAGGTGCAAGATTGGTCGAAGAAGTTCGGTGTGACAACCGATCAGCTCAAAGACGCCGTTGATAAGGTGGGTCCAATGGCTGACGACGTCAGACGCGAACTTGGCAAGTAGCCTCACGGTACAGCCGCCAGTAAGATCAACTTCATTCGCTGGGTTGCCCGACCAGTTGTTTCATGCCTAGCGATTGTTGAGCGTTGGCGTGCATGCTTGATGAGGCGGCGGCTCCATGTGGGTCATATAGGGCCGAGGAGAGGTAGAATGAGCGCCTCCAAATCGTCTAGTTTCACCGGCTTGACGACATGTCCGTCGAATCCCGCGTCGCGGGTGGCTTTACGATCCGCCAGCCTCCCCCAGCCCGTCAGGGCAATAATGACCGGGGAATTCTGAGGGGACGAACTTCGTATCGCCTTGGCCGCTTGCAGCCCATCCACCCCGGGCATGCCGACATCCATCAGTATCACCTCCGGCCGGCCCCTTTCCGCTAGCTCAATCGCCATTTCGCCCCCGGTGGCCCGGATAACTTCTGCCCCGATCATCTCAAGGAGCATGGCGAGCGACTCCAATGCATCAGCATTATCATCAACCACGAGGACCTTGCGTCCCTTGAGTGGTGCTTGTTCCCGCATCCTGGGTGAGGGGTCTTGGCGATCCTCCTGATCGCCCAGCAGCGGCATTCTTACAGTGAACTCACTTCCTTGGCCGAGGCCCGCGCTTGCAGCTTCCAATACACCGTTCTGAAGTTGCATGAGTGAGCGGGCGAGGTGAAGTCCCAGCCCGAGGCCCTCCTTGGAGGCAGACTTTGAACGCTCGGCTTGAGCAAAAATGTTGAACACCTTCGGCAGGTCATCGGGATCGATGCCGACGCCGTGGTCTTTGATCGTAACCGCAACGTCGCTGCCTTTCAGCTGTGCCACGACCTCAATATCCGATCCACGGGGTGAGAACTTCGAAGCATTCGCGATGACATTTCCGAACACTTGGCTCAGTCGGGTGGCGTCACCCCAAACCCACACCGGTTGATCCGGGAGATCGAGGGTTATCCGTTGCTCCAAAGCCTGGAGCGCGGGGCGTACTGCTTCCGAGGCCAGCTCAATCGTGTTCGACAATTCAACCGGGCCCAGATCCAACGAAAGTTTGTTGCGGGTGATACGCGAGACATCGAGCAAATCATCGACAAGCCGGACCATGTGATTGAGCTGTCTCTCCATCATGGAGCGCACCTTTTCCAATCGTTCAGCATCGCACTCTCCTTCCCTCAACAGTTCAAGACCGGTTCGGACAGGGGCCAACGGGTTGCGGAGCTCGTGAGACAGGAGCGCAATGAAGTCATCCTTTTGACGATCGGCCGCCGCTAGCGCCATAGCTTTCTGCTGAAGTGTTGATTCCATCTCCTTCCGCGCCGTGACGTCCTTTACAACGCCGAACATCCCTGTCGCGTTGCCCTCTTCGTCATACGTTGCACGCCCCTTTGCAGCCACCCAGACCTCGCTGCCGCCCCTCTGAACCCGGTATTCCGCTTCATACTGGGAACGGTCAGCGATCGCTTCGTTGACTTTCCGTGCGGCGACGATGGAGTCATTGGGATTGAGCAGCTCTTGCATGGCTGACCAAGTGATCGAGCGCCCGCTGGCAAGCCCGAATATTTCCGCAGCGCGGGGCGAAAGATCCACGACATCGGTGTTGGCATCCCAACTCCAGTCGCCGAGTTGGGCCGCAGCGAGTGCCAAGCTCAGCCGCTCGGCGGCCTTTTCCAGACCTCGGTTCGAGCGGGCGCGCTCCAGTGATTCCCAGCATCGGTTCACGACAATGGTCACAACTTCGATATCGGCCTGAGTCCAGCATCGCGGGGTGGTTTGATGGACCGCCATGGCCGCAGTGAATTTCCCGCCCTTATGTAGTGGCACACAAATGACCGATCGGATTTGGGTTGCTCGATAGGCTTCCCGGAATCCATCGACCCGCGGGTCCGTGTCCGCGTCTTGTACTACATAGGGCTCATTTGCGAGCATTCGCTCGACACAGGCGGGGCCGAAAGCCGCGACGTCCCATCGTCCGACAATACTCGGGACGGTCGGGCCGAAATCGCCGGTGATATCGAAAACCGCTTCGTTCTCCACCACCGCGTAGGCACATCGGTCCACTTCCATGAACACGGCAAGCATTCTGGCAGACTTAAACATAATCTCGTCCTCGTCTGACAAATGTTGAGTGGCCATCGCCAGTTCCGCCAGAAAGCGATGCCGCTGTTCACTTTGCCGCTGCTTGGCTTCCGTGGCCCGTCTCTCTGATATATCGCGGAATATCAACACGCCTCCAAGGAGCCGACCCAAGCCGTCTCCTATTGGAGCCGCGCTATCATCGATTGGGGTTTCGACACCGTGCTTTGATAGAAGCAGGCTGTGGTTCGCCAGGCCTACGACCTTTTTCTCTTCCAAGGCCCTCAGCACGGGATTGGGGACCAAATCACGAGATGATTCGTTGATGATGGAAAATACATCGGTCACCAGGTGACCTCGCGCATCGTCTACGCTCCAGCCAGTCAATTTGGTCGCCACGCTATTCAAGTACATGACTTTCCCACCGGCGTCGGTAGTGATGACCCCATCTCCGATGCTTTCCAGCGTCACCTGAAGAAGGTTTTTGCGAGCTTCGGCCAACGCGCGGTGCCGGCGCATTGATTCGCCAGCTGCAATTACAAAGGAAACTGCTGCTGCATAGGTCGCCAGAGACACCGCCTTCTGCGGGCTAGGCCAGTTGCCGGTCATGAAGAGAACGTCGCACAGCACATAACCGGCGATAGCCGGAACCAACCCCGCGCGATAACCAGCAATCCAAACGCCGGCCGCCACGGCCGGGAACAGCGTCACAAGGGAAAGCCTTTCTCCCAGCCAAGGATTGAGCAGCCAGCGGACGGTCACTGCTACAGCCGTAATCAGAGCGCCGACGAATAAACTGCGGAATACCGGGGGATGCGACGGGGGCTTAAGGCTCATAAATGTTGGGGTAATCCATAATCTAGCGAGACGTCATTGTTTGCAACCAAGACGGCCGGAAAGCTGTTTCCCGCCCAGCCACGGAAGCGGTCAAAACGGAGGGCCAACGACGTGGAAAGAATACGCTGCGAAGCAAACGTTTGAAGAATGGGGTCAAGCCCCCGGCGGTTGCGAGGCAACGAGACAGGAGGGGGATGCGCACTAATCGGCTCCCTTTCCTCCGGCTGTAGGGCCGGCTCATGGACCTCCGTAAGCTCGGCCACCTCCGGCGCTCCGTTCTCGAGCTAGCCCGCAAGAATGACGGCCATGTGTGGGAGGATCTCGTCTATCAGGAATTGTTCGGGCAGCCGCCGCGAGCCGGCAACGGTGTGCGCGAACCAATTGACGCGGGCACGCGGACCCTGCCGTGGCTTTTGAAGAAGCGCGGGCTTCTGGAAAGGGCACCGGACGTGCGCGGCTTCAAGGTCAGCGAAATTTCCTAGTCACCGGTTCGATCGTACTCAGCGGTTTGCACTTCAGGCTCCCTGCAGAACGTTGTCTCCAAAACGTAGGATGTGATCGTCTCCGGATCTGCCAAGATCCTTCCAGGCATGATGGTGCGGGCAGGTGAAAGGCATTCAGCAGTTCAATACAAGTAAGCCGGGTGTTTCTCGCGGAGTCTGAAACGAAGGCTCAGCTCCTCCGGGAACGGCTGCTGTGTGCTCATGGGGCGGAGGACCACCTGATAATTCACCTTACCGTAGTTCCGATGAAGATCCCGGATAGCGGTCCGCCAATCCTCGTAAAAAAGACGTAGCGTGCCCGTCATTGAGGTGAAAAATTCACCCGCTTATGGCCACAACGATTCCGACTTCATTGGGAGACATCCGCGCCGCCATCACCAAAGGACGCCGAATGTCGTTCAATTACCTGCGAGAAAAAATCGTCGCTGACTTTTACCTGTTGGGGCAGGCCAGGAAGACCGGCGCCTACGTCATCATCGCGTGGTGCATCGAGCCCGGCGAGTGGCGGCTGCTACGATATGCTCTGATCAAGGAATTGGAGACAGTGGGGGCTATCGATATCTTTCGCCCCGATTTCAATCCGAGGCATCCACAGATCGCCACGGTCGATACGCTCGCTTTCATGCCGGCCCGCAAGCAGAACAACTAAGCGAAGCATGCCATGCGCACCCGAGAGCTAGCGCAGCAGCATCTCCGGCAAAACTGCCCTGTCGGTGACTTCGTTCTCGCCTCGAGCGTGCCTGAGTGGACGACGGACCGCGTGAAGCAGACCTTCACCCCGCCAAGTCCGGTCAACGCCTCGATCTTCTCGTCGTCCGCTGCCCGAGTGCCTGAGAAGTGGACTTTCATGGGAAGCTACTTCTTGGACCCCGCTGGCGAACCTGTAGCGATCTGGAGGCGAGAGACGTAATGGACGTTCCACCAGCGGAACGGATCGCCGATGTGCGCCCATAGCATGACCCTGCAAAATTCGCAGGTTTGCGCAGACACTCCCGGCTTGTCTCAGGATTCAGGGCTGTGCTGCGATGCCTCGCCTTGAAGCCCACCCTCCTCAAAAACGGCCTGAAGTTTTGCGATGCTGGCGAGCCAGTGTCGTTGGACTCGTCGCCTCCTGCTTTCGTTATCCTCACCGACAAGCGAGTGCTGGCGATGCCCGGAGATGTTTTCGAATATTCCAATACGGACGTCCGCTTCCGGGTCAGCATCATCAGGTCCATGGTCACCAATGAAGGGTGGGAAACCACCTGCCGCTTCGAGGGGTAACGCCCGATTTGGCATTCCTGACGCCATCGTATGCCGAGGTATGGGCTGGTTTGCATCCGCCCCATTCACCCCGCACGTCACCAAAGGGGCTCGCTGGGCGCCTCAGGTTGCCCAAGCTGCAGGCCAGCGCTGAGACCCGGCGGGGAATCCGCGACGGGGGCGGGGACTCCTGCTGGTTCTTCCTTGGAAGCCAGCGCCGGCTTCTCTGGCGGAGCTTCGACGGCATCCTTGGGGACCAGCGGGTTTCCGTCGGATGGAATGGGTGGATCGCTCATTGGCGTTCATGGTAGCGGGGTTTCGCGCAGTACCCAGCAGACGTTATCCCGACATTGTTGTAAGGATTTTCCCTGTCCCGTGAAGGCCCTGCACACGCCTTATCCTGGAAGAAGGCCGCTCCGGCGTCTCAACTGCGCGTGATGCCCGATCCCGATCTCAAGGTAGTGACCGAACGAAGAGATAGAGCGCCACGGCCGCAGTGCAGACCACTGCAGCGAAGAGCAACCACTCAAAAGCGCCCCATTTTCTAATCCTCGGCACGAGGGCTTCGATATTCAGCCGAGGGCGTTTGTCAACGGACGGCCAACACGGCAAAAGCTTCGACCTCGCCAGCCCGGAGGCTAGCGAGGTCTTATTCCCCCCAGGGAACGAGGGGCACCTTGGGGGACCTAACGGGGAATTGCAAGACAACGCGCAACCCATCGGTTGCATGGCGCCGGCGCGATCGCATTGACCGCCCCAGCCCCGTGGGGGGAACGCGCGCGAAGCTCCATGGATCGATCAACAGTGCATCTCCCCAAATTTGCTTGAGGAGCAACCGCCCGCCAATCTTGTTGTTCCCTGTCATGAGCAACTCCGCCGGGTGGCTACCGCACCCGGGGCCCTCCCGTCGCCGGGGAGGGCTTTTCCCGGCAGGGGCGCCGGATGCGCGCCGCGTGATGTGGCCTACCCCGCCTCGCGAGAGTCGCCTGATTCTTGTGATGCTGCGGGAACAATTTGGCATCGCGTCTCCCAGCCGTCCGTTGCCACCCGGCAGCCTCGAACGGACACCGGAAGTGTCAGCTGGGATTTCACCAATTCGAAGTGGTCGTCGGCCGTAGCCGCGACTCGCTTGTCGGTGATCAATACCAATTCTCCGCCCTCATGGAGGAGGATCTCAATCACGTCGCACATGCGCGCCCCGTTTCTCCGTAGATACGAGTTCATGATCTTGTTTCAGCTGCGGGGGTCGGGTCGTTCCAGAAAAAACCTCTCGAACACCCTTCGTTATTTCCGATGGGATCATTAGGTAATTTCATCCGAGAGATCCGCCATTCAGCTCGCGGGCACACTCGGGCCCGACGAGCCTTTGAAGTTCTCGGCTGTCCTATCCAGAATGGAGGATGCAATCATTTCGATGTCGTCCAAGCTGCCTTCCGGATGAATGCTTCTGGCCAAGTGAAAGGCATCGAGAAGCGCGGAGTAAGGCGTGAGCGGATGGCTCTGGCGGAGCCTGTAGAGTAGACCGAATTCCTCCGGAAAATCAGAAGTTTTCATGGGAGAACCAAAATGCGGTTGCTCTCTTTTTGCTGATCCGGCTCGCGAAACGTTGCGGAACCTCAGAGTTACTGAGCCCCGTGGGAGAGAGTTCAGGAGTTTTCATGAATGGGTGCGCGAAAATACTACTCGGTGCCGGATTTTCCACAAAATTACAGTGGCAAGCCTGAGCTAATTTTCCGGCATTTTGCACGGGCAAATGTACGCGAGGTTCTTAGTACGACCGCATTTTTTTCAATCGCTCACTAGGGAATTGAACGGGGGTGGGGCAAGCCGGTAGTAGGACGCCCCATGCTCCCCAATGACGAACTCGCCAACTTGCTGGCTGTTGAGCTCGAAGCCCTTCCCCATGCCAATGCCGAGAGGCTGGCGCAGATCCTCCGCGGACTGTTCGCCTGCATGCAGGACCTCAACCGGCGTCTGTCGACGTTGGAGGAGAAGCAGGGTTTCGCCAGCAGGAGCTGACATGCCCGAGACGCGGGAGATCCCCATCGCCAAGGGGCAGCGATGTTGGGTGAGATTGGACTACCCCTCTGACGCCGTGCCACGATTGCGTCCGGGTGCGGCTGGACTCGTGCTCAACCCATCAGCCCGTGACGGGCTCGTGGAAATCGAAAGTGATGGCCGCCGCTGGCTCATCGCGCGGAGCGCGATCGAATGCGGCCTGGAGTATCTCACGGTTGGAGGGCAATGGGTCAACGAGGGCGATCCACTCTTCCGCGACCTGGCTTTCCGGGAACTGCGCGAGATCCGCGCGTCGTTCACGACAACAGCGGCGGTAGCGTTGCGGGCCCGGGAGCTTGCTCACATCCTGAGGCGCAACGGGTGGTCGGTGCCAGGATGGTGCAAGGACCTCCCGTGACGAAGCACGGATTGATCCCGGACGGGTTGCAATATAGTATCGGGATCTGACCACCTGCGAATCCATGAATCATTTCCAAGCGAAAGATCATCGTGGGATCTTCCGGCCGTCAGGGGCCGTGTCAGCAGGGCAAGCGGCGGACCTGATCAGCGCCGCCCTCGATCACGCGCGGACCTGCGGATTGAAGGAGGTGCTCGTCAGCATCACCGCCTTGACCGGCTTCGAGAGCCCGGGTCCTGCCTTCCGTCGATGGGCGGTTCGCCGATGGTCGACTGCCGGCACCGGGCTCAAGGTGGCGATGGTCGCTCGTCCGGAGCACATCTGTCCCGAGAAAACCGGTTTGCTGGTCGCAGCTGAAGAAGGCCTGAATGCCCACATTTGTCAGTCGGAAGGCGAGGCAGAGGCTTGGCTTGAGGGGTCCCCGAGATAGCGCGGCCCCTCGAGCTGGCCTTGTGCGGAGCAAGGGTGACGCCACCATTGCAGCGGAGCGGCGGGGTCTGGAGGGTTCGTGTTAATTGCGGTCCTCCGCCCGTCGCTTCACTCACTCGCACGGACTGCCCCGTCACCCGCTCATTTCTTCGGATCGATCCTCTCTCCCACGGGCGGGCATGCAGGCCTCACCAGATGGAACACAGCAAGAGTGCGCCGCTTCTCCCGAATTATCCCTTCGAAGGTCACCTGATAAATGAGGTCGCTTTCCGTGAGGTGCGTCGCTTCGTCCACTTGCAAGTTTTTAGCGATCACGACCGAGCAATGTCGATCGCCGCGGGAGGTCGGCATGAAGGCGAAAGCCGCTTTGCATAGCCGCACCGCCATTGGGGGCTTCCCCCTCCAGATGGAAACCCGGGCATTCGGGAGGTACCCGCGGCTCGTCTGGCCTGACTGAGTGGGAGGAACGTCGCCCGACATACCACGCCCCCTAACAGCAAGACCTTGGGCGCTCAAGAAGTTCCGGCCTTTCACGCGGACGGCATGGAGGCAATTCACAGGTTGCCAGTCGACGCGCCCTCCAACGGGCTCGCAATATCCTGCGGCTTTTGCACGCCATTGAAGATCTCAAGCAGGCGGTCGCAGGCGGGCGCACGAGGGTGCTCTCGCTTTCGAGACCGGCACCACCCGCGCGGTCACCAGCGTCTCGCGTCGCGTTGGCAAGGCGGCTCCTACGGGCAAAGGCGTTTCCCATGCCGCCAGCCTACGCGCGCGAAGCCTTCGCGATGAACGAGGGAGCGCCGGCCCCTGTCAGTCCGCCCGGCCATCAAAAGCTATCGGCGGCGATGAATCTCGGAACGCAAAGTGGCAAAGACCGGGAAAGCATAATCCCGCCAGCCCCGAGGCTGGCGGGATATCCTATGCGTTCTCTCCCCAGAGAAGGCACGTGAGGGTTCGCACGGGAGGGAAGGGTGAAGCAAGCTTGCGCTAATAGGTGGAAAATCGCGACTATCCTAGGTGAATCGCGTACTTGAGACCCGGGCAAAACCCTTAGTGCGGCCGCCACCGACCTACGGCATTCTACGCACGTTTTTTCCCCCCCAGCCGCGATGGGGCACGGATCCGCGCCGTGCCTCATCGCAACCCCTTACATTCGATGACATTTCCCACCGGCGTCCTTTCCAAGGACGAATTCCTCCGCGCCAACGAACGATCCATGAGGTCTCTCCGCTCAATGCACCCCGACAAACCCGACGAGTTGCTGGCCGAAGCTTTGTGGCAGGCCGCCGGTCTCGGCGACTTTGAAGGAAGCGCGCGGATCATTCGGGCTGCCCTGCTTCTCCTTGATTGATGTTCCCGGCGGCATGCGCCGCCCCCCCTCCCGTGATCACGTAATGGCGTGAGCCTGCGCGGGAAGTTCTCATCGCCACGCATCCCCCGATGTCATGACTCCGAATCCCGCCGAAGGCCTCGACTTCAGCGACGCCCCGCCACTGAAGTTCGTTCCGTTCCCAGATCAACCTCTGCTTCCGCTTCGAATGGGCCGGCGAAATCGCCGGCGGTCGAGAACCTCGACTCGATTCCTTTCGTTGCTCTTCTGAAAGCGACCGCCAGCCCGGTGTGATCGGAGACCGGGAGTCGTGAGGCGAATGCCCGTGGCCTACTACGCTTCAGCCACGGGCACCAATCAACGAATACCGCATTAACCGCCGTAGGAAACTGCGCCACATCCGCGGAATCGCAAGCGGATGATGACCCGAAAATTTCGAGTCGGCTCTACGCGAATTGCATGCCGCTTGTCAGGAGGGTGCAGAGCTAAGCCGGTTCATCCGCCGCCAGCGGCACGCGAGGAAGGCGGTCCATAGCCCGACAAAGGAAGAGAATACGAGGGAGTCGCGGACTCTCACAAAACGGTATCCCAACCTGCGCCACTCTGCTTCCAGCACCCTTCCCTTGAGCGCCGCGCCCAGCGAATCGCGATAGAACAGAGGCCCCACGCCTCCCCCGGAGTCGAAATAGGTCGAGCCCTGAGCGCGGGTAATATGAAGGTGAAGCGTTTGACGTCTCAAAGAAACGTTCAAGGCGGAAAAGTTGCGGTAACTGTCCCACCAAGCCCACGTCGAGAAACAGGCGACAAAAAGTCCGAGCCAGAAGCTCTTCCAGCGGTAGATGGGGCGGGGTGGCATTGAAGGAGGGTAGCGCGGAGGTTCAATCTGGATGGCAGCTTACGACCTTGGGGCAAACGATCTCTGAATTCCTCGCTTTCTAACCAGCTTCCTGCTATTCGCGAACGATGAGCTCGAAACCCATTCCCGAGCCGGCTGAGTTGGTCCGGACCATTAAATCGATCGCTGACGGTCTTGCGGATCTGCAGAAGCGGCTGGCGCATCTGGAGCGCACGTATGGATGCCGCAGAGCCTCCGGCCCGTCACCGGCGGTGCGTGCACTGGACGCGCCGGAGACCCTGGACGGGGCTGGTCTATCCCGCCGGTGATCCCGCGGCGATGGAGAAGAGGGGTCGCGTTTCCAATCGCTGGGAAATCTGCCACAGGATACGCGAGGTCATGCGACGGGTGGCCCGAGTGACCTCCGCGTGCGCCGTGGTCTCTAAGGTAACTCTGAAAAATCATGGAAGGGGATGATGATCGCCCGGGGCAGCTCTATCCCGCAGGCGTGGAAGATATCACGAAAGGCGACGCGAGCCGCCCTGAGGTCAGTGTGCCGACCTTTGCAAATCCACACGTTAGGTAGGTTTCTTGGACGCGCAAACCCGGCGATTTGGAGCTCGGCATTCACTGTCCCTTTGTGGACTTCTGGTGTTGCGGCGTAGTCAAATATGGCCGCGTAGCCTAAAAAGTTCGGAGGCGCTGAATCGCTCATGGAGGACGGCTCCTTCGCACGCGCCGCGCCATACGCCTGCTCACCTCGACTAGCTCACTGCCACTCTCTAATGCGCGGGTGTTCCATTCGATCTGCTTCGTGATGTCCCGATGAGCAGCGTCGGCGTACGTGGATCAGCACGCAGATGGAATCACCCGCCACCGGCACAGGTGGATTTCCTCCACCCTGCGTCATCGCGTAATTGGGTTTAATGGCCGTTTTGAGAAATTGGGGGGCCTCCGCATGGGCCACGTTCATGCGCGAGAGAGCCACACCTCCCATACATGAAAACTCCACGCATCCTCACACCTGCCCTCCTGTTCGTCGCGTCCTTTCTAACACCCTTCGCCGTTACCGCGCAGACTGCGGACCCTGCGGTGCCTGCCGGTGCCATGACGGCATTTCCGACCATCGTTCAGACCGGCACGAAGCCCACCCTTACCTGGTCCGTCGTCCACCCTGCCCGCATTGGGAGCGGACAGACTGGCAACAGCGGCAACGGGAATGGAAGTGGCGACAGCGACGGCGCGGAAAATATGGCCTACATCAATCCGCCCGGGACAATCGTTCCCACCGTCGATTCCTATGTTACCGTCCAGATCATCGGCACGGGGGTTACCAACTGCCAGGGCAACAGCAGCGCATCCGCCGCGACAGACCTCCGTGTCAGCGTAAACGGCGCGCCCTACGATCAACTGTTCTACGGCACACTGGCCAACGTCGACTCTTCGAAGCAGCTTTTCATCAAGAAGGTCAACGCCGGCCAACCCGTCGATCTTGGAGGGCGCTTCGTCGTGGGAACTGGCTGGAGCCCGTTCTACACGACTCGAAGCAGAAACCTCCAAGTCGTTGCGCTGGTCAAGGGGGATACCTTTCCCACCAAGTCCAAGTTCCAAGGGCAGGCCGCGATGGCGGCGTATCTCAAGCCCTACATCGATTCGAACTTCAAGGTGAACATCGGACCTCTCAGCGTCCTGCTCGTGATGGAATTGGCCCAGACGAACTTGAGTTCGCCGTGTTTCGACTATCAGGATCAAGTGGTGCTCGTAACGCTGAGCCGCAAGCACCCGAACAACGGCCACGGAAACAACCTAGACGGCGTGGACTCTTCCAACCCCGGACAGGGAAAGGGAGGGCCCAACGGCGCCATCGACCCATCCGGCGGCGTGGATGACGAGGCAAAGTAACGCGTTGGCCGAGCGATCCCAAAAAGGATGGGGTTTTGCCCGCGTCAATAAGCCCACTGCGATTTCCCGAACCCAGGTAATGGGCGTGCCAGTGCGTCCTTGCTAACAGCGGCTCCATGAAACCTGCCTCTTCCTCCTCCTGCTGGGCCTGGTCGGCTTTGACCACAGCTTTGCCAGAGCGGCTCGCCTGGAGCGTCGCTCGGCGCGGACGTCGCAGAAATTGCGCTCTTCTTGGGCGCCGAATCCGCTGGGCCGGGACTTGCCGAGTCCTGCTTGACTTCGGGGCTAAGGAGCTTTGGGGGCAATTTGTCGGGAGATTGCTCGGGTGCCAACCGGGGCTCGTCGAAAGGAATGGGTGGGTCGGTCATTGCGGGTAGGCATACCGAGGCACTCTCTTTCCCGAAGAAATCGCTTCCCGGATCCCGGTGTAGGGAAGTTCCTTATTGGGGCGAACCTCCCTGGCGCGATCTCCAACGCCTTCTGGGCAAGTTCCGCCGCGGTGGCGATCTTCTCGTTGTGGCCGTTGGCGGTGGCGAGAGCTTCCTCGCTCTTCGCGATGGCCTCCACGGTCTTCGACCTGTTTTCTTCGATCCCGGCCGCGAGGTCGGTCGGGTTGCCCGCCTGCCGCCAGATGACGACGACCACAACGATGCTCGACGCGATGCCAGTTGGCGTTGGTGTCGGGATTGAGATCGTGGGCAGCACCGCGGGCGTGCAGCGACGGCGTGGAGCCGCCGCGCATCGCACGGTCATTGAAGCATTCCGCCCATTTCGCTAGGATCTCGGAGTGATTGTTGTGAAGGCTCTCGAAAACGCGGCGCGCGAGCTCTCCAAGCACGAGCGGCGCTGCACATCGACGCGTTTGCAGGGTGCGGTTCTCCTCTGCAAATCGCGCAACGACACTCTGGCAAGAGTAAGCAGGCGACACGCTCGTGAGAGGGCCGGCGCCATGGCACGGGTTTCGCGAGGGCACGCTCATGACAGAACCAGCTCGTTCCAATCAGGAAGCCGTTCGCCGAACGCTGCGGCTCTACGCCTTCGTGGGTCTGCTGCTATTCTGCGGAACCGCTGCGACAGTTGCGGTGGCTACGGTCCCGTGGCTGGACGTCGGCAAACACGGCTTCGATACCGCCGATATGTGCCTGGGGCTGCTGATCGCGACCATCAAGGCGTCGCTGGTGGCCGCGATCTTCATGCATCTCAACCACGAGCGGCGCCTGGTTTACTGGCTCGTCGGGCTCGCCTTCGTGCACTGCGCGGGGATGATCGCTTTCACGATGTTGGCCGAAGCCGACAGCATCCGAGACCCCTACTTCTTTCACGGCGAGCGGAAGCCCGACAAGGGCGGCGTGCCGGTATCGCGGGGCCCATTCCCCCAAACCGATACGACGCCCAAGCCTGACAAGTGGGTGGGGCCGTAGCCAAACGACCGTCGTGATTTCTTCTCCGGCGCCCGGGTGAACTGCCCGATCACGACGGTGGCACGTTTACCGCGAACCATACCGCGATGAAAACGAAACTACTCACTCTGCTGCTTGTCACCATCCTCACCAATTGCAGGAGGAACGAGGGTGGCACCAATTACCAGGGTCCGCAGGGGGACGGGCGCCAAGAGACGTTGCTCCCGGGCAGTCGCCATGGCGGCAACGGAAAAGCACGTAGCGATTTGCCTGCCGAGTAGGCAAGCAGGGGTCCGCTGTTTTCACCTCGACCGTATTACCAGAGCGGCACGAGACGGGGGTTGCCGGCAACAGTGAGGAACATCGACTCGATCAAGCCTCCCGAAGATAGCCGGCGAGAGTGCGTGATGCAATCGAACGCGCCTTCAGCCTGGATTCCATGTGCTTGATGGCGTCGCGATTCCCGGCAAGGCTTTCCGAAGCGATGCAGTCGTGCACCACGATAAGCTCGTAGCCCCGCATGTAGGCATCGTTCGCAGTGTAGAGCACGCAGATGTCGCCAGCGAACCCAGTGAGGATCAGCGTTCGAACCTTTAGGAACCGGAGCAGGACATCCAGTGATGTCGAGTAGAAGCCCGAGTGCATGGGCTTGAGGACGAAGTAGTCGTCGTTGTCCGGGCGGAGGAGACTCGCAACGGGGTGCCCGGGACAATTGGTGGAAGAGCACCGCTCGATTTGATCATGGAACGTCGATTGCCAGCGACCAAAGTTGTCGTTCACGTAGATCACCGGCATCCTGGCGGACTTTGCAGCTTGTTTCAGGTGGGCCAGTCGGGAAGCAGCGGGACGCGCATGCGCCAGCAACTTGTCGCTCCCTGCAAACTCAAAGTCGTTTATGGCATCGATCACCAGGAGCGCACAATCTCGCGGTAACCTGACCATCTCAAATCCGGTCGATGACCTGTTTACGTTTGGCTGCGAACTCGTCGTCGGTGATTAGGCCCTGCGAATGAAGGTCTGCGAGCTTCCGGAGGGTTTCCGCCACATCCAGAATGCCATCCCGCTTCCCTTCTGCGGGTTGCGCGGAGCCCAAGCTCTCCTTGCCAGGACCGGAGATAACAGGGAGGCTCTCCGCCGGGAAGATTCCGAGCTGACTCGAGAACTCAAGTTTCGAGGAGGAACCTTGCTGCTGACTCACGCCGCCAATCTTGTGAGTGCCCGTATCGTAGACCGTCACTTCACCGTTGCGATCGATCGCCATCCTGCACAGGGACGGGAAGATCGCGTAGCGCATTTGATTCTGGGATCCGCTGCTTGAGGGAACGCCCAAATCCAAAGGCCACCACGTCCCCGATGAAGCCGGGTCACTTTTCGCGGAGGGCGTGGAATCGAAAAGTTCTTGCGCTGACATGGCCGTTGCAAGCTCCGAGAGCACCGCATTCACCTTTGCCTTCAGGCCATGGTTGAACATGTCGCCCACCATCGTCATCCCTCCCTGCATCCACTGTCCGTTTCCAAACTCGGAGCACTGGAATTGTGCCATTGCCCCCCCACCCCGCTGCAACGCTTCAAGAAGGTGCTTCACCGAATCCTCGGACAACGCGTGGCGCTTCGCGACATCCTTGATTGTCGCTTCACCTGTTGTGCTAAAACGGGCCATGAAAGGGCAGGGTTGGGGCTGATCAGTGATGTTCGATGCGGAGCGCGAGACCAACCGCCAATCCAAGGCCAAATGCAAGGCCCACGGACACGGCCGGATTCTCGTGGAAGAAGCGGTCGACGGCTTCGCGGGCGCGCATGGAGGGGCAAACATCTTCGGAGTGGGCAGCGGAGATGCGGTCCGAAGTTCGTGCCCGTCGCGATGCGTGGTCCGCGGACTCCCGCTCAACCTGTGGGGCTTTATCAGAAAGAGGCGGAACGGATTCAGGATGGGGTGTGGTCGACGAAGGATCACTCATATGATTCTGCCTTTCGCATTCCGGGTGCCAGCTGCCGGGAGCCTCATTATCGCACACCACCTATCTCGACTTTGAACGCCTCGGAGGCGATCTCGGCAAGCCAGCCTGTGAAGTCCTGGTGCCGGGCCAACATCTCGGCCACCACCTCCGTCTCCGGAAGCAGTTCGCACTTTCGCGCCATTCCGAGCGTAAATTCCGAAGCGGCGCGTAGGTAATGCCCGATGCGATTCGCGTGGGCGATCAATAGGTGGTCGCGTACGACCGAGTCATTCGCCAGGGCTATGTGGGTGTTTCCTCCCTCGATGAGTCCCGCCACGGCCTTGCACAGGTCGTCGCCCGGCTCCTTCGAGTGTGCTTCGAAGATGGCAACGATCTCCCGGAGGTGGCGACTGGTTGCTTCTGCATAAGCCCGAAACGCCTCCAATAATCGCGCTTGGGAAGCCCATCGCATCAAGTCCGGCAGTGTTTGGACGGTCTGCTCTGTCGCGCTTTTGAGATCCTTCAACTGGTCGAAGAATACGTCGATTGAAGTGGAGACGTGAGAGGCCATGTTTTGGACCCTGCATTGAGAGTGCCATTAACCATCCCGCGAGTAGGAGCTACAACCACGGGTTGTCCCTCAGCGCCGGCGCCCGTGGCGCTGCAATATGCAAAAGGGGCAGGCATACAGCAGCGGCGTTAAATCGGATGCGCCGACTACTTGGACGGATGACATTTGCAGCATACTAGCCGGCCATTTCCCTGCGAGGTTCAGTTCCCGGTTGGCTGGTTGCCACTGATCCACCCATTCCCCTCCCAGTTTTCTTAATAAGCTCCCTTACACTTGTGATCCGCGGTCCATACACAGGGTGCCGCACGAGATCCCCCAGCGGCAGTTCCATTCGATCACTCCATGTTCCCCGCCCGTAACTCCCCGGCAGGTTGAATCTCAGCGGCACCCCGAGCATGTCACTCACCATCAGAACCGCCAGTCGGGCCCTCGTCCCAAGAAGAGCCTCCTGAAGGACCCCCAACAATTTATCATCCAGCGAATCCGGCAAAACCGCCTCCAAACCCGCGAACTCGAGCAGCGCCCGCACATCTCCCGCCACTCGGCTCTCGGGCTCCGCCTGTGCCTGCTTATACAAAGACGCGAGGGGCGCATTGTCGTGATTCGCATAAGTTACCAAGCTCAGTTCCCGAAACTCCCCCGGCGAAATTATTGCTCCATCGGCGCTCCTGAGTAGCTGCGGAAAAGAAAGATTCGCCAACTTCAGGTCTTCCAGCGTCCGGCTCATGTACTCCGGCATCTCCCCCATGATTTCAGCCACCAGATCCATAGCGCCAGCTGCCTCGATGATCTGTCCGATCAGTTCGCGCCCCTGAAGCTCATTCATCCCGGCCGCCGACGGCTCCTCATCAGGGCCGGGCACAAACCTTGGCAGTAGCCCTCCCGTCGTCTCCGCCGCCTGCTCCGCCGTTAGCGCTGAGAATTCCACATGACGCGCGCCGCCCGGCCACGGAAACATATACGCGCGGAAGTAGCCGCGCAGGTGGTCCAACCGGCACGCGTGGAAGAACTCACTTTCCCACGCGATCCTTCCCCGCAACCATGCAAACTCGCTCGATCGGTGGTTCTCCCACCGATATGCTGGCAGACCCCAGTTCTGCCCCCACTGCTTCGCATCGTGCGTCGTGTCGAAGTGCGCCAAAGGCCTCGTCCCCACACTCCACGCCGTGTCAAAGAGCGCCGGATTCGCCCACACGTCCGCGCTGTTCAGCCCCACGCCGAACGACATCTCACCCATCACCCTCACTCCGCGCGCCTGCGCATGCTGCCGCACTGCTTTCCACTGCCGCCACCCAATCCATTGGATGAACGCGAATCCACTCCGCAATGCCTCCAGCCCCTCCCGCGCGGGATGTTGGAGAAGCCACCCCGCCGCACTCTCATAGGTACGATGCTCCGGGCGCCACTCAGCCCATTCAGTGTTCCCCTCATATTCACGCACTAACAAACGGAACAGGGAATAGGCATCCAGCCAATCCTTCTGTGCCGCGCGGAATCTAGCGAACTCCTCTCGCGACTCCGGCGAACCCGCTTCGCTGAATTGGAAATACGCGTCCAACAAGATTTGCGTCTTGAGTGCATGCACCGCCTGCTGCCGAACATTTCCCCTCCGCAGTTGCACAAGCCAGGACTCGGGAGCGGCCTGTTCCAGCATAACCTCCGTCAACCCCGGCACCTCCACGGGCGACAGCGTCAGCAGAGCCGGCGACAGCGCCCGCGAGCTTATCGGATTGTAAGGACTGTGATCGCCGAAGGTCTCATGGATAGGGAGCACCTGCAGGACCGAAAATCCCTGATCAGCTGCGAAATCAATCGCGTCCATCACCGCCGCGGTGTCGCCGATACCAAGATCATGGCTCCGCCTCAACGCATACACCGGAACTAATAATCCCGCCCTCCGCCTATCCAACACAGTCTCATTCATCACTTCAACTTATCGTGCAAAGTTCATCCTCACCTTTTCCGATCTTGAAGAAACAATTCGAATACTCAGTCTCATTGCCGCACCCACACGACATTTTCCCCCATTTTCTCGGGCCTAAAACTCCAGCTCATCAGCGGCACCGCGACCGGCATCTGCTGCATGGGCTGTACCATCACTTGACCCGGTAGCACATAGGTATGGACATCCTCCTCGATCGCCCATTCCGGCACCTCTCGCGCCTCCACCCAGTCCCCCGGCTCACATTCCGCAGGACTGGGGCGATGTTTGGATGATTCAGAATGATGTTCCGCATTCATGGCCAAAAAATCTATGACGGTTCCAATACACTACTGAAGCGCGCCCCTCAAGGGGCAGAGCACCTCTGATTCGGCGATGCCTGTCCGAACCTGTCGATGTTCGCCTCCTCATCCAGCGCGCTCTCGAGAATCATCATCACCTCATTGAAGCCCAGCGTCTCAGCAAAAGCCCTAGGCAGCGATTTATAAGTCCTTCACTTGAGCAGCGCCGATAAGAGCAACAGCCTTGATGGTTTTGTCGCGTCCTCAGCGATGGTTTTGGCATCTTCTTCAACCAATCCATTCATCGCATTGCAGGCCTTGCCCGTGGCTGATCTTCAGGATCGTGGCCGCCTGCTCCAAGCGCATACTTGGCCCGGTCGCCAGAAAGCGGCCACCGGAGTAATCCCCCCCGGGAAAGCGGGTCCAAGGACGAGAGCGCATTCGAACCCTCTAGTCCAGCGTCCACACCATATCGGCTTGCGCATAAATTCCTCCGCATCAACCGCTCAACCGCTCAACCGCTCAACCGCTCAACCGCTCCAAGCTATCCTCCGCGGGACCCGCAATGACCTTCCCCATGGCCTCGAACCGGGAGCCGTGACAGGGACAGTCCCACGTCGCCTCGGCAGGGTTCCAAGCCACAATGCATCCGAGGTGTGGGCACACCGCGCTGCACCTGGTCAATTCGCCATTCTCAGAGCGATAGACCGCCAGGCGGTGACCACCGTGCTCCAGGACCTTTCCCTCACCGGGCGCGACTTTTTCGGGATCACCTTCTTCCACCTCCAGGCGGTCGGTGACCAGCCGCACCGGAAAATCCTTGTTCTCGCTCAGGAATGTGCCAAGTGCGGAAGCGGTCTTGCGGCCAGCCGAAAAGAGTTCCGAAAACGGGTTGGTAACACCTTTCAAGTGGTCCCGGAACATTAGGGCTGCGGCGGTTCCAAATGTCATCCCGTTCCCGGAGAATCCGGTCGCGATGAACTGCTGGTCGGACGTTGGCCCGATGAAGGGAAGTCCATCCACAGTCTCGACAACCTGCCCCGACCATCTGTCTGCCAGGCGGGCATCAGGAAACCACTTCAGAAGGCGTTCTTCGAGGCGCTGGAAACAGTGCCCCGTATCGTCTTCTTGTCCGGTCCGGTGATCTTCTCCCCCGAGGATGCAATAGTCGGTCTCCTCCCCACGCTCGATACGCAGATAGAGGAAAGGATCACCGGTGTCCGACCAGATCATCGGCGCCAACGCTCCCTTTGGCATCCCCGCGCCCACCGCATACGTGGAGTAGAGGGCAAGCTTGGTCTGGAAAGAAGCTGCACCAAGCGTGCTTGCGTCCCCCTGCAGAGGGACGTGGGTGGCGATGAACACGTGCTTGAACGTGATCGTATGACTTCCCGCAGCAGCCTTTCCAGCTTCGTCGGGAAACTCCCCCAATTCCGTGTTTTCGAAAATGAGAGCGCCCGATTCCACAGCCCGCTGAGCGAGGGCACGAAGATACTGCACCGGATGGAATTTCGCCTGCCCTTCGCAAAAGATGCCGGGCCGGCGGGTTACCGGACCCAGTTCGATGAAGTGGGTGGGGAATCCTAGTTGGGTTGCCACCAGCGCTTCACTTCTCAATAGCGCCGATTCCTTCTTGAGGTCGGATCCCTCCGCGCAAACCAGATAGCCAGGCACGCGCTCAAAAGCGCAGTCGATCTCTTCCGACTCCACCGCCGTTGCGATGAACTCAATCGCATCCCGACCCGCCTCCCACGCCCGTCTGGCGGCGTCCCGGCTGAACGCGGAGACGATGTCAGACAATCGGGTGTCCGTCATGTAGGTCAGATGCGCTGTGGTATGGCCGGTCTCACGGCCCCCAATCAGGCCTCTTTCGACCAAGGCGACGGAATATCCTTCCTTCGCGATGAGGTAAGCTGCCGTAACACCCGCGATTCCGCCACCCGCGACCAGAACGTCCACCGTGATGTCCGATCCAAGTGGAGGGTAACCACTGGGTTGATGATCCTTTAACCAGAGCGGTTCCGTATTCATTCGGTCAAGGTAGGGCGTTGAGAGAAAGCTCAGCTGGTCGTTGATACGCTCCGCAATTACTCTTCAACTTCCTCTTGCGCGGAGGCCACGATCTGCTCGGCCAACCCGGTTAAGAGCTGGTCGGTATTTCCCTCCTCGTCGAGGGTCGTCTGAAGGATCTCAACCACGTCGGCGAGGCCGAGGGCCTCCGCGAGCGCCCGTACTGTTCCGTAGCCGGAGATCTCGTAATGTTCGACCTTCTGGGCGGCTCCGATCAGGGCAAGGTCCTTGATGTTGCCGTCCCCGTCCTCCTCGATGGTTTCGGAGCCTTCCTCCACAAGACCCTTCATCGCCTTGCAAACCTTTCCCTTGGGTGTGATCTCCAGGAGTTCGGCCACCTGCTCCAAACGCTGGACGTGAACCTTGGTTTCCTCAAGGTGGGTGGTAAACGCTTCCTGGAGTTCGGGGTTGGTCGCAGCCTTTGCCATCTTCGGCAGCGCTTTCACGAGCTGGTTCTCGGCACTGTAGAGATCCTTGATTTCGTGGGCGAGCAGGACTTCGAGTGTATTGAGTTTGGGCATGGCTTGTTTTCGTGTTTCGACGCGTCGCACCGCAGGAGTCATGCCTGTCAGCGAAAGCCCGTCCGGGCCGAGTATGCCTGCCACGCAACCTCTTCAAGCCTTTGCGAAATGCGAGATGCGTATGCAAGGTGCAGCGGGTCGCAAGGCCTATTTGCCGGTTCGATGTTCTCGGTCCATCGACGCACCAAGCCGCGGAAGAAGAGGGTCTGAACAGGCATCCTTCCTGCGAACAGCGCACCACCATGACCCGACGTTTTCTTCTCAAGTCCGGAGGCTTCACCGCGGTGGGTCTCGCGCTGTCCCTACCCGCTTCTGCCAAAGATGACGGCAAGCCCGGAAAGCTGGATGCCAACGCTTTCACTAAGGCCAACGAGCAAGCGGGGGCGAAGTTGAAAGCCCTGCAGTCCGACGCGAGCTCGTTGTCCAAAGGCGACAAGTCCCTCGTCGACGAAATTGCGTTCGGCGGAATGATGCAGCTGCAGGCAAGCGAACTCGCGCTCGATAAGTCGAAGTCAGCCGATGTGAAGATGATTGCAAAGGCGGAGACAGAGGAGCAGAAGGGCCTGGCCTCCAAGCTCGAGGAGTTCGCGAAGAAGAAGGGTGTAAAGCTCCCCACCGAGTTGAATGACAAAGGCCGCAAGCTTCTGGCGGATCTTAAGGCTTCGGGGGATGGGTTCGACCGTGCCTATCTCGAAGGCAGCGGGGTGAATGGCCACAAGGAGCTCAGGAAGACGATGTCGACCGTGCGTGACAAGGCGGCGGACCCGATGCTCAAGGCGCTGGCGGAGATTGCCCTTCCGCTCATCGAGATTCATCTGACCGTGTCTGAGGACGAGGTAGAAACGCTCGCCTGAATATGGACTTTTCGTTGGATGGCAAGGTTGCGGTGGTAACGGGCGGTGGGTCGGGCATTGGCCGGGCCGCCGCTTCCACGCTGGCCGAACTGGGAGCCAAACTGGCGATCATCGGGAGGACAGCAGAAGAACTCGAAGCCACGCTGGCACAACTCGGGGGCGAGGCAAACGGCCATCTGGCGGTGGCAGCGGATGTCAGTAGTGAGTTTGAGATGGGCAACGCCTACGCGACCGTGGCCAAGCACTTTGGACGTCTGGACATCGTGGTTGCCAACGCCGGGATCAACGGGGTTTGGGCTCCGCTTGACCAGCTCAAGGTTTCCGAATGGGACCAAACATTGGCGGTCAACCTGCGTGGTACTTTTCTCACCGTTAAGCTCGCCCTCCCGCTACTTCGTTTGCAGGGGGGCTCGGTGATCGTGGTTTCCTCCATCAACGGGACCCGGGTGTTCAGTAATTCAGGGGCGACCGCTTATTCCTGCTCCAAGGCGGCACAAGTAGCGTTCACGAAGATGACCGCCCTGGAACTGGCGAAGGATCGCATCCGGGTAAACGTCGTGTGCCCCGGAGCGATTCGGACGAATATCGACGACTCGACGGAACGGCGGGCTTTGGAAGGAATTCACCTTCCGGTCGAGTTCCCGGAAGGCGATGTTCCACTGACCGACGGCGAGCCGGGCACGGCTGACGAGGTTGCGCAGTTGATTGCGTTCCTGGCCTCCGGAGCATCCTCACACATTACCGGCACCGAAATCTTCATCGAAGGAGGCCAGTCGCTATTGCAGGGGTGAAGCGCGCAGACCTCGCAATCGCTTGATCACCACATCACACCCTTCAAATATTGCCGCTATGAACAAAGAGCTCTATCGTTACCTCAATGACCACCTTGCGGGTTCAGCAGGGGCTATCGGAATCATCGAGAAGCTCGCCGATACTGCTGACGACCCCGAAGAGGCCGCCTTCTTTCGGGAACTTGGTGAGAAGGTCGAAACCGACCGGACGATCTTGAAGGACTTGATCGGAAAGTTGGGCGAATCCTCGAGTTCGCTATTGGAAGCCGCAGGAGTGGCGACGGGTGCTGCAAGCCGTATTAAACTCGCGTGGGAAGGTCTCGAACCTGGCCATCTTGGACGCTTCGAAGCCTTGGAGCTTCTCGCCCTCGGCATACAAGGCAAACGGCTGCTATGGCTTGCCCTCGCTGAGATCGCTCCATTGATTCCGGCGTGGACTGCCAACTTCGCCGAATTGGAACTTGATGCGATCGCGCAGCGAGACTCTGTCGAGGAACGACGTGTGGAAGCCGCCCGGGACGCCCTATCGCCGTCGTAATCAACCAGATGGGTTGGCTGAGGTCGGATTTACGCGGATCAGGTGGGTGGAGTGTGGGATTCCCGCGCGCCGTCAATCTCTTCCAGTAGCTCCTCAGGACTCACCTCTCTCTCATCAGCTCCGCCAGCTCCTCGTCATCTCCGAGGTTGATACCTTGCTCCATGGCTAGCTTCGAACGATACGAATTAAACGTGTTGTTTCTCGTTCTTCAAACAGACTGATATGGAGCGTGAGATTGGCACGCACCTCGGAAAGCTCCTGCATTCTCCGCTGCGACAGCAGGACAGAGGTCGTGATGAAGATCGAGTTGATGGAGAACAGAAGCGTAAGGCTGTCCACGTCCAAGTGCAGACCCGCGATTTGAACGACGTTCGTCGCGAGTAGAAAACCCATCGCGAAAACAAAGAAGTGCATATACACCGAGCCAATCGTTCCGAACATTCCCGCAGCGCGGCCGATCGCCCGCTCATGAAATGATGCATTGCCCGCCGAATCACGGTGTCGCTTCAACAGTTCGACGATTTGGCTTGCCCGTTATGTGAACACCACCGACTTCGATCTCCTCCTGTCGGCACGAGAAGGAATCTATCTTGAGGACTTCCGGATGTTGGAGCGGGAGAAATTGATGCTCGGAGGCACTATCGTTACTCAAACGGGACGAGGCGTTGCAACCGCCGCATGGCAGTAGCAGATGCATCGCGCATCGTGTGTAGGGAAATTTGCAAACTCTTTTGCCCTACTTCCCATCGGTTGCCTCGCGCATGGACTGATACCCAACACTCCAAGATTCAAGTGCTCCGGCATCCCGCTAGCTAACAGGATGAGGTGGCCTCCATTGGCCGCATTGGACGACATGAGTGGACACGCGGCTTCCCCTTTAACGGCATCTTCCGAATCCAAGACAATCCCTGCGGCCCCCAATAGGAGAAAGCGGCGTTTAAAAGTGCTGGTAGTCACGCCGGAACTGAATGGTAGCACGGCGTTGTCGAAAGGTGGACGGATCGCGCCGCAGGTTAAAGCGGGAGGGCTGGCCGATATGGCAACTTTCCTCGTGGACGAGTTGAGTCGCGAGGTGGACGTCCATGTGGCTTTGCCCGACTTCCGGCGTCTCGCGCCTATCGATGGGCGGAAAACATCGCACCGGCTCCATCTTTGCAAAGGGTCCGAGTTCACGCGACGAGGTAGGGTTTATGCCGACGAGCGGGCGAGCGAGCTACGCGCCGCATTGGCTTTCCAACGGGAGATCGTTCACAACGTCATCCCAAGGGTCAGGCCCGACATAATCCACTGCAATGACTGGATGACAGCCCTTGTCCCCGCCGCCGCGAGAATGATGGGGATTCCAAGCCTGTTTTCACTCCACGGACTGCGCAATGAATGGTGCACGTTGGCCGAGGTTGAGGACCGGGGACTTGATCTCGAACCGTGCTGGCAAAATCTGTTTTTCAGCCACTATCCGAAGGAATACTACGAACGTAACAGGGGCACGTCCCTCAATTTCCTGGCCACTGCGGTTCACGCCTCCGATTACGTGAACACTGTCAGCGAGGGGTTCCTGAAAGAACTTGTGGCCGGCCAGGTCGGCACGCCGGAGATCTCCGGAGTGCTCCGGCAAAAGCTTGAGTCGGGTCGGGCCTCGGGGATCCTCAATGCACCGTGCGCCTCCTATTCGCCAGTTACAGATCCTGCCCTGCCGGTGACATACGATGCCGCCGGCCACCGGGCCGGAAAACGGGAGAACAAATTGGCCCTGCAACAAGCCACAGGGCTGGAACTGGATCCTGAGGCGCCTGTGTTCTTCTGGCCATCACGTCTCGACCCTCATCAGAAAGGTTGCCAAATCCTCGCAGAGATTCTCTATCGGGTGGTCAGCGATTACTGGGGCCTTGGCGCTCAATTTGTATTTGTAGCGGACGGGCCCTTCTACAGGCACTTTCGTCACATCGCCGAATTCCACGGGCTGGAGCACCGGATTGCGGTGACACCTTTCAAAGAAGGATTGTCCCGTCTCGGGTATGCAGGTTCGGATTTCTGCCTGATGCCTTCCTCCTTCGAACCTTGTGGATTGGCGCAGATGATCGCACTGCGTTATGGCAGTCTTCCCATCGTTCATCGCACGGGGGGGCTTGCCGATACCGTTCGCCATATCCATGGCACCTCCCATGTCGGGAACGGGTTCGTTTTCGAGCATCATGACACCAAGGGGCTCCGTTGGGCAATCGACGAGGCAATCCGATTCTTCCTTTTGCCCGAGCACCAGCGTGCCCGCGATGTGTCTCGAGTGATGCGCGAAAACACATTTTCTTCGGGACCGACCGTGCAGAAGTACCTTGAGATCTACCAAACGCTCTGCCCACGTGCCGGCGACGTCAGGTAACGCCCGG
The DNA here is from genome assembly GCF_038066715.1 of Luteolibacter sp. Y139. Classification (NCBI taxonomy): domain Bacteria; kingdom Pseudomonadati; phylum Verrucomicrobiota; class Verrucomicrobiia; order Verrucomicrobiales; family Verrucomicrobiaceae; genus Neoluteolibacter; species Neoluteolibacter soli. The sequence continues at coordinate 78,717 of NZ_JBBUKT010000018.1, forward strand.
GCAATGTGGGGGTAGCATCTCGGGTTCGTTGCTGGAATTGGCCGGACGAAGAATGCGGATGGGTGTCTCCGACCGCCGAATTAGCAACTGCGGAAGAGATCCTGTCGATCCCTCCATGCCTTCATCATCCACATGCCACACCGGGCCGAGTTCTCCGGAAAGAATCACGGGCCCTCGGATAGAAAGGCGAATCGCTGGAAAAGGTCGGCAATGGTTTGCTCCTAGCTCCTCAAAGTATTGCACAAGCTCGTCCCTCCGACATTCAGGCACCAGCACCAGTTCGGTCACGTCCGGCTCGAGGCTGATAGGGGTCCCCATCTCAATGCCACGCCCGATGCGCGGGAGATTCATTGCTTCCGCCATGAGAAACTTGCCGTCAATCGCCGCGTCTCGGGCGTCCACTACGAGGCGGAAGGAGTCTAATCGTGCTGCCAGCCAGGCAAGCGAACAATCATCCCGATCTTTACCCTGGGAGCCATGCGCTATAAGATCGATTCGATTGGGATGGATGTTGGCCATCCGGATAAACTCGGCGAACACGCCGACCCCTGCGCCCTCAAAAAAGCAATCCACCGTTCCTCCCGTCACAAGGGTGTGAAAATGAAAGGAGTCGAGATCCGCAGAACTGATCGAATCCAAGACGTCACTCAGACTTCCATTCCATCCCACACTGCGCGCGATGTTATTGGCCGTCCCGAGAGGCAATAAAAGCGCGGGGAATTGAGCGGCGGCACTTGCCATCCGCGCCAGGCTTTTGAAGACTTTCCGCACGGTCCCATCGCCGCCTGCAATGGCGACTACCCGTCCTGCCAGACCGCTTTCCAACTCAGCCTCCCATCGTGGGTCATCGCTCGGACAGTAGCCAACCCGATGTCCTCTGCTTTCCAGCATTCGCACGAGTTCCTCGCCACTCGGATTTGCACTACCCGCATCGGGGTTGTGAACCAACAGCACATCCATTGAGAGCGCTCTTGCATAAGGCGTGCCGCGCCTCCGTGTGTGCCCAAGGGGCCAACCTTGGCAAGCGGATCGCTAACACGCGGTATGCGAATCCTCGTGGTCAATGATGACGGAATCTATAGTCCCGGCCTACTAGCCCTGGCGCATGCTGCGCGCCTCCATGGAGAAGTTCGAATTGTCGCCCCTGATGTCGAGCAGTCGGCGATGGGTCACGCAATGACCTATACGCGTCCGCTCCGCTATCGCCCCGCCGGTCTACCGGGCTTCGAATCTTACAAGGTCAACGGCACGCCTGCCGATTGTGTGGCGCTCGGCTGCCACCAGGGGGACCACGTCGACCTCGTGCTTTCCGGAGTAAACCTGGGAGCCAATCTCGGCAACAGCATGTGGCATTCGGGAACCCTTGCTGCGGCGAAGCAGGCGGTGCTTCTCGGCGTGCGCGCCGCGGCGTTCAGTGTGCGGGGCGGCTACGAACCAAGCGACTTCGAGCGCCTGGCTCCGTACCTGGACCAAGTCGTAGAACTCATCCTCGACGGCGATGCCGAAGGATTGCTCAACGTGAACTTTCCGACGTCGGAACCCCGCGGCATCAAATGGACTCGTCAATCGGTACGGCATTACGATGGCACCGTAACTCCCGCTCAAGACCCCTATGGCCAGCGGATCTACTGGTGCTCGGTTTCTCCACTGGAGCCGGCGGAAGAAGGCACGGACCGGCATGCTGTCGACGCGGGCTACACTTCCATCACTCCGCTGAGGCTGGATCTCACCGACGAAAAGGAACTCCACCGGCTGCAGTCGCTGAACCGCGGTCCGCGCTAAAGGTTCGGCATGCGACTTGCGAGGGAGTGGCGCTATGGTTCATGACGAAGATACCGGAGAAGACGTTGAACTCGGCATCCTGGCTGGTTCCGACACCGAGTTCAGGTCGGAAACCCTTTACTTCCTTGTGCTAGATCGCTTCGCCGTTGGCAATCCGGACAAGGTCCGCGAAGAGGATGAGATGTTCGATCCAACCCATCAGGACTGGCATCGGTATTGGGGCGGTGACTTGCAGGGCGTGATCGACAAGCTGGATTATCTTCAGTCATTCGGGGTCACGGCGATTTGGACCACTCCGCTGTTCGAGCAGGTTCGGTCAATGACCGTGGGGGACACACCTCGTGCGCCCATCCACGGATACTGGACAAGCGATTTCAAACGCATCAATCCGCGTTGGATGAATGATCCCTCCGAAAAGCACCTATTCGATCGTGAGGACACCGTTTTCGACAAGCTGCTCGTTGACCTCCATGGTCGCGGAATGAAGTTCGTACTCGATATCGTCTGCAACCATAGTTCGCCGCAGACGAGCGAGGGCAAGGGGCGCCTTTACGACGACGGAAAGCTGGTTGCGGACTTCGACAACGATGTGGACCACTGGTATCATCACTACGGTGAAACGCAGGACTGGAACGACGAGTGGCAAGTGCAGAACTGCGAGCTCGCGGGCCTCGCCACCTTCAACGAGAATAACATTCTCTTCCGGAACTACATCAAGGATGCGATCGCCATGTGGATCAGGAAAGGGGTGGATGCCTTGCGGGTGGACACGGTGAAGCACATGCCTCTTTGGTTCTGGCAGGAGTTCACCGCTGACATGACCGTGGCAAATCCCAACCTTTTTCGCTTCGGCGAGTGGATCCATTCTCGCCCCGACGACCCGCGCGTAACGGAATTCGCCAACAAGTCCGGAATGAGCATCCTGGACTTCGCCTACTGCAATGCCGTCCAGCGTTGCCTCGCCCAGAATGAAGAAGCGGGCTTCCAACTGGTTCAACAGGTGCTCGATCAGGATGGAAACTACTCGGGGGCCACCGAACTTGTGACCTTCATTGAGAACCACGACCTGCCTCGTTTCCAATCCCTGGGTGCGTCCAACGAGATGATGGATCTGGCGCTGGTCTTGTTGATGACGTCGCGCGGCGTGCCTTGTCTCTACTACGGCTGCGAGCAGTACTTGCACAATGATACGAACGGCGGCGAGGATCCCTATAACCGGCCGATGCTGGAGAACTGGGAGCCTACCGAGGCAACGCGGCGAATCGGAATCCTAGCAAAGGAGAGGAAGCGCAACCAAGCTTTCCAGTGGGGATGTCACTGGCCGAAATGGGTCGATGCCGACTCCTACGTGTATCTAAGGCAGTATCGCGACTCCTACTGTCTTGTATTTTTGAACCGCGGCGGCGACCGGACCCTCCGGGTGGACAATGTGGAGTTCCCCGACGGAGACCATGAATGCTTAATTACTGGGCAGAACGTCCATGTTGAAAATGGGGTCGCCGAGGTGGAACTCCCATCGCTTGGGAGCATTGTCCTTTCCAAGCGTGGGAGAAGGGTCACGGCCCAGACAATCATTCGGCTCCAGGTGAATGGCGCGCCCACCCAGCCAGGCGACAGGGTCGTGGTCGTGGGTGATTGCCCGGAGCTCGGCTGCTGGGACCTCCAAAAGGCTTACGAATTGCAGTGCGTCAACTCCAACACGTGGTTTGGGGAACTGCCCCTGAATGAGTCCGCGGGAAGGGTGATCGGTTACAAGTTCGTGGTATTCGCCGCAGACCGGCAGACTCCTCCACAGCGTGAGAACCGAGCGGTACGGCGACGGCTTGTTATTCCGGAGGGAACGGCGAAGTGGCGCGACCGGTGGGAGAGCTGATGGAAAGGGTCAGCCCGCCCGGGATAAGGCAGTACTCTCGATGGTCACCTCTAAGCTCATCAAGTGCTCTTCTCCGGGCGAGAGGAACACTTGCACCTCTTGTGGAAGCACAGGCTCCACCGCCACGAAATGATCGTAATCTCCTGGCGCGATGTCGCGGGCCTTCGCGGCCTCTTCCGGCCCAGGATTCCACACGACCGTGCCCCTGTGTCCCGCCCCCTCGACGGTGATCCGCCTGCCGAGGGTCTGGTCGCAAAGCGTAACGGGCCCTGTGGTTTGATAGATTCGGTCCACCTCCCCCTCAATCCGGAGCCGACCGGCATCACCCGCCTTGAAGCGCCCGCTCGTCTTGTCGAAGTAGCCTGCATCAGTCACGCCGCTAACGACGAGTCCCTCCAACCCTCCCACGACGAAATAGGGATGGAACGCGCCCCCCGCCGAGAAGGCGCTGTCCCCGGTATTTTTCATCCGGAGCCTCATGGCAAGCCGTGCTCCCATGCAAATCTCCAAATCGAGCCGGAAGCGATGAGGCCACAGGTCTCGCGTGTCGGCATCGTCCTCAAGCCAGAATCCCATGCGGACCTCATCGTCGTTCGTCTCCATGTAGCCATGGGTCCAGACCATCAACTGCGCGAATCCATGGAGCGGAAGAGAGGAACAGTCCGGGTGATCCGCAAACCACGGCCAGCAGATCGGAATGCCACCCCTCACCGCAGTATCTTCCACTGGAACGGAGCGGCGGCTGCAATATAGGACCGGATCAAATCCCGTCGGCGTCCACTCCAGCAACTGGGCGCCGCGGTGAGCCACCCGCGCCCGGGAACGGATGTGGCGGATCTCATGAACCGGAAATCCGGGAACTGATTCTGCTCTGAAAATTTCCGTCATTGCAGAGGGTCACTCGTAGCCGGCCAAAATCAACCGACGTTGGCGTGCCGCGATAAACGGGCTTGGGAAGACTCAATCCGCGTTGCAAACACGCACAGCTGGCGATGAATTTCAGCCCGAAGACGATGATTAGCGTTGTGAATATCTGCCCCTGCCTCATGCATTTTCTCAGGGAAAGTCGGAGCGATTCCGATCAGAGATTCTTCACCGAACTCTATCGGTCGCTTGCTACCCGCGTACTAAAAAGCGCGCCAAGGGCAGAGAGTTTGGATGGCAAGGGCGAGTCCTTGTTTCACAAGGAAGTCCGGGAGGCAATTTTGGACAACTTCGTAAAGCTCCTAATGAGCGATCGAGAAGGCTATTCGGAGTACTTGGACTTTTACGAGATACGCTTCGACAGCGCAGTTGCCTGTATGCGAGATTCAGCCCAACGACAAATTCGCCGTGCCCATAAGCGTCTTGTGCCGATCGGGGATCCCGACTCTGGCGAACTTTCTTCAGCAGTTGAAGCCTCGGCAGGAACCTTCGATCCCTTCTCAAATCCAGAATACTGCAGAAATGAATACCGGTTGAGGCTGGATGCGGCGATTAACCAGTTGCCACCTCTGCAAAGAAGCATCATGGAAGTGATCAGAAACGGATTCCCTATCGAGTCGAAAGACCCCGGCGCGGCGTCAATTTCAAAGACGCTTCAGAAAGCTGAGAAAACCATCCGCAACCAACGGAACAAGGCCATTGAAAGCCTTCGTGAAGCGCTCAAAATATCTAGCCAGCCATGACAAAACATCCGTCAGACCCAGCCCTAGAGGATGGATTGGAATCCTTCGCCATGGAGCTTGATCATGGCGGGGCGACCTTGGAGGGCTATCTCCGCGAGTTTCCTCAGCATCAGTGGAACTTCTGGATCTCTCTCGTGAGCTTACCCGACCGGTTTCTACGGCTGTCGATATTATGTCCGCGGATGACGAGAATCTTATTGATGAGGCGTTAGCGCGACATCTTCATTCTTCGTTGACTCGAAATCCTTTCTCCAATCTCACCGTCGGTCGGCTGCGAGAGATGGCGAGGGAACTCGAAGTGCCCCGACAAATACTTTCCGCTTTCCGCGACCGCGCCGGACTCGGAGCTACGGTCCCCCCAGGTTTTCTTCGACGATTCGCTACTGTGCTCGGAATCGCATTTGACCAACTTACTGCTTTCGTTAATTCGAGACCCGAGGGAATCACGGCCCGCAGCTATAAGTCCGATGAAAAGCCAGCGGAGCTGCAACCTGTGACCTTCGAGAGACTGCTTATCGACGCCGGCGTTTCGGTTGAAACCAGGTCGAAGCTTTTGAAGGACGAATGAACGGGACTGAACTGGCCCGTCAGCTTGCTCCTATCCTTCACGAGCAAGCAGTGCAAAGGGGCCACGATCCTTGGCATCCCTATGCATTCGCGGTGGCAGAAGCCAATGGCAACGACATTGATGTCGAATCGGTGGACCCATCTGCCCACCTGTTGAACGGGGGACGTGCCGTATTTCTTCCTTCAGACCGTCTTATCCTGCATCAGAATTCAGAGGATCTATTTACCCCAGCATTCCTAGTAGCCCACGAAATTGGGCACGCCTTATTGGGTGACGGCAATGGAGAGGTGGACGTAATTGATCCAGCTCGTGCTGTCGAACCTTCAGCCGTCGGCAGCGAGAGGGTTGTCGAGAAATCCGTCAGGCGCGCTTCCTTGCCGACCAGATGAAAGTTTTCCCGCCAGTAGTTCTCCTTGAACGTGGGATCAATAGCCTCAGCAGCGGTTTTCTTTTCCAGCTAGGCCACCCGCAATCGCGCCGAGTGTTTTTCGCCGTGGGGGCGACTGCGTTCAGCGTCTTGCCAAATCCGTTTATGACTCTGCGTTTGCAACTCGCACCACCGCCAATCAAAAAGCATCACTCATCGGCAATGCCAAGCCTCAGCTTAACCTCGTCCGATAGTCTATCCATCGACTCAGACGGCGCAATCGCAGAGGCAGTCTCATCTAGGATCTCGTTCACCTGCGCTGCGGTAGCTCCCGGATAGTCGCTCACGAATTGCTCGATGAAGTAGCGACGCTCATGCTCTTCGCTGAGCGCAACTGTGCGGCGATCCTGCGGGGTATTTCCTTTTTCGTCACTCATGATTTGAGATGGTTTGGAGAGGCCCTCGCAGGCGACATGCCGGTCCATTCGAGCCATGGTGGAACACCTCCTGCGAGCATCTAGGCATGTCCCGACCCGCCGGAAGCAAGCGCACGCCCGCTCTAACGAAGTATCGCGATAAGCGAAGCTTCACCGCCACACCTGAGCCGAGCGGCAAGAAGGGAAGCAAGGCTGGCTATTCGTTCGTCATTCAAGAGCATCGCGCCCGTAGTCATCATTTCGATTTCCGGCTTGAGATGGATGGGGTGCTCGTAAGCTGGGCTGTCCCAAAAGGTATCCCGGAAGATCCAGAAACAAAGGGTCTCGCCGTTCACGTAGAGGATCACCCCCTTGAATACGGCAGGTTCGAGGGTGAGATCCCCAAAGGCAACTATGGAGCCGGCACGGTGAAGATCTGGGACAATGGGACTTGGGAGCCGAAGGGGCGTACATGGCGGGGCGACTACGAGAAAGGCAAGCTGAAGTTCTATCTCCACGGCACGCGCCTCCACGGCGAATACCTCATCGTCCGCACCGAGGAGCCTAACTGGGTCTTGCGCAAGCTCTCCGATGCCGCTCCCACCAAGGGCGCATCCAAGCTCGCCAAGGAAACGCCTCACTTCATTCCGTTCCAGTTGGCGAAGGTGGTCCCCGCGGTTCCGGCGGGCCCTGACTGGATTCACGAAATCAAACTGGACGGCTACCGCATTCAGGTGATCAAGGCCGGCGGGAAGGTCACGATCTATACTCGCAATGGCCACGACTGGACCAACAAGTTCGCGGCACTTGCGAAGCAGGTCGGCAAGCTATCTCCGAAAGACTTCATCCTTGATGGTGAAGCGGTGGTTTTTGATGCGAAGGGGAAGACCAGTTTCGGTCTCCTGCAGGCGGCGGTCGGAGTCCGCTCCCGAAAACAGGCAGGGATCGAGGTCGGTTTTGTCGCTTTCGACCTCCTGCACTTCGATGGCTTTAATCTCCGGCCCCTGCCTTTGGCAGAGCGGCTGAAGTGGCTGGATAAGCTCCCTCTTTCTGACACCGGGACCATTCGACGCTCGAAGTATTGGAGCGAGGATGCGGGGGCTGACCTGTTCCGGGAGGCCTGTCGGCTGGAACTGGAGGGCATCATCTCGAAGAAGCTGAGCCAGCCATACGGTCCTGACCTTCGCGAATGGACCAAGAGCAAGTGTCGCCCGCGGCAGGAGTTCGTGGTCTGCGGATATCTGCCGCCGAAGAGCTCGCTACCTGCATTCGCATCGTTGCTGCTGGGAACCGTTGAGAACAGCAAGCTGGTGCCCCGCGGAAAGGTCGGCACCGGCTTTACCGAGGACAGGCGTCGCGAGGTCCTGGCACAACTGGAACCCCTCCGCACCAATGAGCCCGCATTCAAGGTGGACGAGCGGGGCGTCGTCTGGGTGCAGCCGCGGCTTGTCGCTGAGGTGGAGTATGCCGAGATCACCCGGGACGGCTCGGTGCGCCAGGCCAGTTTCATCGCCTTGCGCGAGGATAAGGGTGCGCGGGACGTTCACCTCGAAGGAATCCAGCGCGCCCGCGCTGATGCTAAAGGAGTCAAAGTCCACGCCATCACCATCAGCCATCCGGAGCGAGTCGTTTACCCGGCGGATGGGATCACGAAATTCCAGGTCGCGGAATACTTCGAGCGGGTGGGCGATCTCATGATGCCCTTTTTAAAGGATCGGCCACTAGCCCTGCTCCGCGCTCCCAGTGGCGTGGGTGGCGAACTGTTTTTCCAGAAGTCATTCAACAAAGGACAGCCAACCAACGTCTTCGGCAAGACCCTCGCCGACGGAACAGAAACAATCTTCGTGAAAGATGTCCGGGGGCTCGTGTCACTCGCGCAGTTCGGAGTCATCGAATTGCATCCATGGGGCGCGAAATATCCTCAAGCTGACAAGCCCGACGTTCTCATTTGGGATCTCGACCCGGATGCCGAGGTTAGCTGGGACGAGGTGAAGGGCGCCGCGTTCCTGCTCCGCGACTTTCTCCGCACGCGCGGCTTGGAAGCTCTGGTGAAGACCTCCGGAGGCAAAGGCTTGCACATCCAACTTCCACTGAAGCCCATGTATGGATGGGACGTGTTGAAAGAGTTCACGAAGCAAGTCTCAGCAGCAGTGGCTGCCTTCAATCCGCCGAAGTTCACGACCGTAATTTCCAAGAGTCGCCGGAAAGGTAAGATCTTCATCGACTACCTCAGGAATGGCCGTGGCGCTACGTGCATTGCACCGTGGGGGCTTCGAGCGCGTCCGAGAGCACCGATCTCAATGCCCGTTGACTGGGATGATCTCGCAACCGTCACACCGGCTGGCTTTACCATCGAGGAACCGCCGCAAATGCCGCAAGAGTGGAAGGATTTCACGGCGCAGCGGATCACGAAAGCACATCTCAAAGAGTTGGGACTGGCATGAAGATAGCCACCTACAATGTCAACGGAGTGAACGGCCGTCTGCCCGTGCTGCTACGATGGCTCGCGAAAAGCCGCCCGGATGTCGTGTGCTTGCAAGAGCTGAAAGCCCCCCAAGATCGGTTTCCCATTGGAGCTATTAACGACGCGGGCTACGGGGTCATCTGGCATGGTCAGAAAAGCTGGAATGGGGTGGCCATTCTCACCAAGGGAAGCACACCGGTAGAGACAAACCGGGGACTGCCTGGTGATCCGGAAGACCTGCACAGCAGGTATATTGAGGCCGCCATCGATGGAATCACCCTCGGCTGCCTCTATCTGCCCAACGGCAACCCTGCACCCGGCCCCAAGTTCGATTACAAGCTCCGGTGGTTTGACCGTCTTCACAAGCACGCACGGAAATTGATGAAGGCGGATACTCCCGTCATTCTGGCCGGCGATTTCAACGTCATTCCCACCGAGATGGATGTCTACAAACCTGCGTCGTGGGTCGATGACGCCCTCTTCCGCCCAGAGACCCGGGCCGCATTTGAGAAACTCGTCAAACAAGGATGGACCGATGCTCTGCGTACGCTTTTTCCTAACGACAGGATCTACACTTTCTGGGACTACTTCCGGAATTCCTTCGCTCGCAATGCCGGACTCCGCATTGATCATTTCCTCCTAAGCCCCCATTTGGTCGCGGGGCTCGCAGACGGCGGTGTGGATAGGGAAGTCCGGGGATGGGAGAGAACCAGCGACCACGCTCCCATCTGGATAGAGGTGGGTTTGCCATCTCTTGGCAAGCCTCCGAAGGCATCAAAAAAGCGTGCGCGTGACCTCCGACACGATTAGCCACGGCGTCGAAAGCAATGGAGGATTACGCGCGCGACTTTCCGATGATGACCGACGACGCTACCTTGATAGCAATCGCCGAGGGATTCCTGGCGTTAGATGACTACGAAGAGGCCTTCGAATACATCGAATCGCTTCCGGTGAGTGTGCAGCTGCGCCCGGCACTTCTTGAAGTCCGCGTTCTCTGCGCCATGGCACTGGCGAAACTGGAGATGGCAGAGACGCTAGCGATCATTCTCGGAAAGGCGGGCCATGACCATGCCCGTTTCGCAGCCCGCGTCCTTCGCGAACTCGCTACACTGTACTTCGTGGGCGGAGATTCCGCGCACGCGCGCGAGCTAATCATGAAGGCCATCGACATCTGGCCGAATGAGAGACTCTCTCGTGGCTGCTCGGCTGTCGGAGGACGGCCAACTCGTCGAGATGAACCGCTTGAGTCGTACTTCTGCGCGATCAGCTTTCGAGCCAGGCCAACGGCGTCTGCGGAGACACAATCGCGGCAACCTCCTTGAGCCCGCTCAGCCCGAGGCGCTTCGCCTTCAGCACCAACCGCCTCCTTTGATCGTCACTGAACTTCAGGCGCTTCCCACCCTGCAACTCCCTGAGCACGCGAACCTCCTCTTGGAGATACTCGATGACGTCCAGCTGTTGTCGGTTGATCCAACCAGCGAGAGCCACCAGGACGAGAGTTCCGATGCCCATCCCAGTAACTTGGCAGAGTGACAGCAAGTTGCACAGACCAGAAGGGAGCACCCCTCAGGCGGGCAATAAACACTGAAAATCAGACGGTTCCGCGAGAATTGAATTTCCGGTCACTACGGCCGAAATTTCGCCAACCTCGCGCGCTCATCAACCGCTGGATGTGTGGATTGCACCCCGCGATCGAACCTCGCCACCTACAGCGGCCTTTTCGATCATGTGCGCCGACTCTTCGCCGCGACGCCGGTCGCGCGACGCCGTCGTTACGGCCCCGGCCGATTCTCCTTCAACGTGGCGGAGGGCCGCTGCCCTACCTGTGAAGGGGAGGGCTTCGTCATGGTCGAACTACTGTTCCTCCCCAGCGTTTACGCCCCCTGCTCCTCCTGCCAGGGTTCCCGGTACAACGCCCAGACGCTTGAGATCGAGTGGCGGGGAAAGAACGTTGCCCAAGTGCTGGCCATGACAGTCGAAGAGGCATGCGAGTTCTTCGCGGGGGAAGAAAACGTCATGCGCTCCCTCTCGGTGCTCCGCGAGATCGGAGTCGGCTACCTGCGCCTCGGCCAGCCGGCGACGGAACTCTCCGGCGGCGAAGCCCAGCGAATCAAACTGGCCACCGAACTGCAAAGGGCGCAACGCGGCAATACCCTCTACATCCTCGACGAGCCGACCTCGGGCCTGCATCCCGCCGACGCCGACCGCCTGATGCGTCAGCTCCAGGGCCTCGTGGATGCGGGAAACACCGTCCTAGTCGTCGAACACGACATACGCTCCATCGCCCAGACCGACTGGGTGATCGATCTCGGTCCCGGCGCTGGTGAGAACGGGGGGCGCATCATCGCCACCGGCACCCCCGTCGAGGTCTCCAAGGCAAAAAGCAGTCGCACCGCGCCCTATCTCGGGGCGCTCTTCAATAAGGTCGTGGCAGCCAAGTAGGCTGCGGGCTTTGGAAATACGGTCGTCCGCAGCGGGCATGTTCCCACGTTGAGGAAGAAGGACGAGTCCAAGTATGCGGCTCCTACCACCCGCCTGAATAGGTGAGCGCTGCCACCATTGGCTCGACCGCGCGCGGTCCGTCGTAGCGCACGCCGTTGATGAAAAAGGTTGGCGTTCCGTTCACCCCGCTCCTCAGCCCACTGCTGAAATCTTCGCGCACGCGGCCGGCATAGACATTGGCCGTGACTTCCATGATCAGGCGGGAAGCATCGAGTTCCAAGATCGCCGCGTATTCGGCGAGGTCGTCATAATCGAGGGCATCCTGGTTT